>CAMPHU010000028.1 GCA_946886065.1 uncultured Massilia sp.
CTCGGCCGAGTCGTCGTCGCCGCGCACCAGGTGCTGGTAGAACTCGCGGTGGCTCTGGGCGTGGCGGCCCGGGTTCATGGCGATGAAGCCGGCGTGCTGCAGGAAGCCCGGGTAGACCTTGCGTCCGAAGCCGGGGTAATTGCCCGGCACCGAGTAGATCACCGTGTTCTCGAACCAGGAGAAGGGCTTCTCGGTCGCCAGGTCGTTGACGGCGGTCGGCGACTTGCGCGGGTCGATCGGGCCGCCCATCATGGTCATGGTCTTCGGCAGCTTGGGATCGTTGTTGGTCGCCATCAGCGAGATCGCGGCAAGCACCGGCACGGTCGGCTGGCATACCGAGATCACGTGCACGTCCGGGCCGAGCAGGCGGATGAAGTCCTGCACGTAGTAGATGTAGTCATGCAGGTGGAAGGGGCCGGCGGACAGCGGCACCATGCGCGCGTCGGTCCAGTCGGTGATGCAGACGTCGTGGTCGACCAGCAGGGCGCGCACGGTGTCGCGCAGCAGGGTGGCGTGGTGGCCCGACAGGGGAGCGACCACCAGCACCTTCGGCTGGTTCAGGGCCTCGAGGGCCTGCTCGCCCAAGTCCTTCTTGAAATGCAGGAGCTTGCAGAACGGCTTTTCAAGAACCGTACGCTCCATGATGCCGACGTCTTCTCCCTTGATTTTTACGGAATGGATGCCGAACGCCGGCTTTTCGTAGTCTTTCCCCAGGCGGTACATCAGCTCATAGCCGGCAGCGATACGCTGGGCGAAAGGGGTGTGCGCGAACGGCGAGACCGGGTTGGAAAATAGTTTCGAGGACGCATCGGCCCACTGCATCAGCGGGGTCAGGAAGGAGCGTTGCATCTCGTGCAGTTGGTAAAGCATAGGTAAATCCTTCAGTAGACGGTGCGCGCCGCAATCGTTTGCGCGTAGCTGCAATCAATTATAGGTGATCTGATTTACTTGTGGAAACAGTCGTTTTCAGTCGCCTGCTACGTATGGTTCACTTGTAGCATATTTGTGCAGTGCGGTTCGGTGAGGCTCCCCACATAAGTTGATATGCCCGTGCTTGTAACGGGGAGTTGTCGTGTGGGGGTTACTGAACGCGGGGGACGGAAGCGTATGTGGTCGTTTGGGAAACTCGGGTTCCGGCCGAGGGAGACTCGGCGTCCCCCGCGGCCGGAACCCCAAGTTTGCCCGCATACCGCAGCACAAAAAAAATGCCGCCCAACCGGGCGGCATTTGATCGGTACCTGAAGATCGTTCAGTCGAAGACCGGCGTCTCCACACCGAGGATCTTGTGCAGCTTCGGCGACGTGGTCGTGTACTGCATGTGGATCTTCTTGTCCGGGAAGATGTACGGCGCGGCGCCGAAGGCGGCCAGCGCGGCTTCGTGGAAGCCCGACAGGATCAGCTTCTTCTTGCCCGGGTAGGTGTTGATGTCGCCCACGGCGAAGATGCCCGGCACGTTGGTCTCGAATTTTTCGGTGTCCATGACCTTCAGCTGGCGACGCTCGATGTCCAGGCCCCACTCGGCGATCGGGCCCAGCTTCGGCGACAGGCCGAAGAAGACCAGCAGCATGTCCAGCGGCACGCGGCGGGTCACGCCGTCGGCGCCGGTCACCTTCACTTCGCTCAGCTTGCCGTCCTTTTCGTCGAAGCCGGTCACCTGGCCGGTGATCAGCTGCATCTCGTACTCGTCGCACAGGGCCTTCATCTTGGCGACCGAGGCCGGCGCGGCGCGGAAGTCCTCGCGGCGGTGGATCAGCACGACCGATTCGGCCTTGCCGACGAAGTTCAGGGCCCAGTCCAGCGCGGAGTCGCCGCCGCCGCAGATGACCAGGTTCTTGCCTTCGAACAGAGCCGGATCCTTGACGCGGTAGAACAGCTGCTCGGCTTCGAACTTCTCGATGCCGTCGACCTTCAGGGTGCGCGCCTGGAACGAACCGACGCCGGCAGCGATGAAAATGGTCTTGGTGATGAAGCGGGTACCGGTCGAGGTCTCGACGTTGAAGCGGCTGTCTTCACGGCGCTGGACGGTGGTCACTTCCTGGCCCAGGTGGAAGGTCGGCTCGAACGGCTCGATCTGCTTGAGGAGGTTGTCGGTCAGTTCCTGGCCGGTGCACACCGGCACGGCCGGGATGTCGTAGATCGGCTTGTCCGGGTACAGTTCCACGCACTGGCCGCCGACGGCCGGCAGCGAATCGATGACGTGGGCTTTGATTTCGAGCAGGCCGAGTTCGAAGACCTGGAACAGGCCAACCGGACCGGCGCCGATGATCACGGCGTCGGCTTCGATGGCGCCGGCAAACGAACTGTTGGGAGCGATGCTGCCCGCTTCGTGGGTGGCACTGATAGTCATGCTTACTTCCTGTGATGTTCTGGATGGTTGGGCGATGGCGGACCTTCCCGCCATCGGTGGCGACACCCTGCGGCGCAGTCCGCTAGGCGGAACCGGGCGCCATTCGCGTCAGCGAGCCAGTTGGCTCAGCTTGTCCTTGACGTCTTTCCACTCGTCCGCGTCCGGCAGGGCGGGCTTGGTCTTGGTGATCGACGGCCAGGAACGCGCGAGGTCCGCGTTGAGCTTGATAAATTGCTGCTGATCGCCAGGCACGTCCTCTTCGGCATAGATCGCATTCACCGGGCATTCGGCCACGCAAACGGCGCAGTCGATGCACTCGTCGGGGTCGATGGCAAGGAAATTCGGGCCTTCCCGGAAACAATCTACCGGGCATACATCGACGCAGTCGGTATAGCGACAACGGATGCACGATTCGGTGACAACGTGGGTCATAACAGTCCTATCAATGGTGGGGGTGTCGCGTCGCCGGGCGCTTGAACTGGGCCGGCGGGACAATGCAAAGCACTGTATTTTAGGGCAATTCGGGTTTTCCTACAAATTAGCCTTATACACAATACACATAAGCAAATGAGGGGAAAAAGGCGTGTGTGCCCCCGAAAACTCGCACGATCGTGCAATTTTAATACGGCCTGGCGCTTCCCGGCGCAATCCGCGGCCGGCTCCGGGGGCCCTGCTTCAGGCTTTGCCGCGCAGCCCGTCCAGCAGGTGCTGCCAGTCGCCGCCGCTGCCGTCCTCGCGCAGGAAGACGGTGTGGCAGCGTAGTCCGTCCTCGACGGTGATTTCCCAGCGCGGCAGGTCGGCCCCGATCGGGCAGGGTGGGGCGGCCTGGAAGAAGTCGAGCCGCAGCAGCAGGTCTTCGAGCGCGGCGCCGTCGGGCCGGAGGGCCGTGTCGAGTTCGTAGGACTCGGCCAGGCCGGCGAAACCGCCGCAGGCGCGCGCGCTGATCTTCATGGCTGGCTCTTCGCTCCTTCCGCGCTCAGGCCTCTGTCCGGGCGATATTCGGGCAGCTGCATGGTGCCGCAGCAGGCGTGGCGGTCCTGGCGGGCGCCCGGCGCGTCGCATACCCAGGGCGCCAGCCGGGCACCCGGGAGGACATCCTGCGTCAACGCGGTGCCGGCCTCGACCACCTCGCGCCGCGAGAACTGGTTGCGGATGAAGTTGGCATAGGCGGCCGGCCGGCCGTCCTCGCCGACCAGGCGCAGCATCCCGTTGACCACGTCGGCATAGCTGGCGCCGTCGTCCGGCGCGGCGATCAGGGCGCGCAGCACCACGCCGCCGAGGTAGGCGGCGACCCGATGCAGCACGGCGGCGTCGTCCTCGCGTCCCGGGTCGCGCTCGTAGGCGAACAGGTCGGCCAGCACGTCGTAGACGGCGCCCGTGAACACCTGCGAGATCGCATGCACCTGGGTGCCGGCCTGGCTCAGCCTCAGGTCGTTGTCGGCATTGCGCAGCCCGGCGCCCATGCCGATGGCGGCGCCGAACTGCTCGGCGATGATGGCCAGGAAGGACTTGTCGTGCAGCTGCGCCTTGGTCTGGGCCACCACGGCTTCGCACTGGTCGAGCTGGGCCAGGGCCAGGAAGATGGCCGTGAGGTCGCCGAAGGATTCGTGCAGCCCGCCGGTCTGGGGCGGGGCGTCGGCCAGCAGCCAGCGCGGCTTGAGCCCGTCGAGCACCGCGTGGGCGGTCTCGTGGGCGACGATGTCGAAGGAGCGGCAGGTGTAGACCCGTTCGGCCGGTTCGTTGCTACCGTCGGGAATGAAGTGTCCGAATTTGAGGCAGCCCTGGGCCCGGCTGTAGAAGGCGTTCATGACGTCGGACAGGCCGTGCGGGTAGATGCGCAGGGGAGTGCTGTCCATGCCGCTGTTCCACTGCCAGGGCAGGGGCAGGGCCAGGCCGGCCGCGAGCAGGGCGCGCTGGTACATGGTGAGCGTCTGCCGCACCACGGCGAAGGTGTGCACGGCGTCGAACTGGGGCGTGTCGGGCTGGGTGACGAAGTCGCCGGACGCGTTCGGCTCCACCGGATCGATGCCCGGTTCGCCGGGCGCGATGCGGGCGTCGCTCGGGCCGCTCAGCACCGCACCCGGCAGGTAGGCGCGGCGGGTGCCGATCTCGCTCACCGACGGGTCCTGCTTCCACATCAGCACGCGCGCGCCGAAGGCCTGGGCGAGGGGCGGGGGCTCGACGATGCTGTCGTTGGCAACTTCGTTGTCGGATTCGCCGGTCGTCTCCGGCAGCAGGGCATGTGCTTCCATGTCAACTCCTTGATGGGTCGCGGGCTGCGCTTTCATGGTCGCGCGCTGCGCTGCTCAAGCATTGACACTCATCAATTGATGCCGATCCAAGCCGTGGGATGTGGCGGACTCTGGCATGGACCGCTTCCAGCTGGCATCATTGCGGATTGTCTTGCAATCGATTAGGAAGGAAAGCGTCAGATGGCGGAATTGAAGATCGTCCAGGAGCACAGCCTGAGCCCGGCGGCGGCGCGCACGGCGGCGGAACAGGTGGCGCAGCGCCTGGCGGCGGAATTGGGACTGGCCTGCAAATGGGACGGCGACGTGCTGCGTTTCGAGCGCAGCGGCGTGGATGGGGACTTGCGGCTGGAAGGGCAGAGCGCCGCGCTGCGCATCCGCCTGGGCATGCTGATGAGCGCCTTCGCGCCGGCCATCGAGGCCAAGGTGACGGAGAAGATGCGCAAGGTGTTCGCCCCCGCTTGACGGCGGCGGGCGCCGCCGGCTGGCGGCGCCGGGGGCGATCAGCCCTTCAGCTCTTCGATCAGGTCGATGTACTGCTGCTGGGCGTCTTCCTGCGAGGTGCCCTGCAGGGCGGCCCAGGCGTCGTACTTGGCGCGGTTGACGAAGTCGGTCATGCCCGGACGCTCGCCGCTCACGTCGCCCACCGAACCCTGCTTGAACAGCGCGTAAATCTTCAGCAAGGTCATGTTGTCCGGACGCTCGGACAGATTCTTCGAATCCTGCTGGGCCTGGGTGAACTGTTCCTGCAAGCTCATGGCAACTCCTGTGTGGTTAGTCAATGCGGCAGGCATCTTAGCGCAGGAGCTCGGCGCGGGCGGAGGAAACGGCCGCATTTTAGAGGGGAAGCTCGAATGACAAGGGACGCCGCGGCGTCCCTTGTGCTTGTCGATCAGACGGCGAGCAGGTCGACGTCGAAGATCAGGGTGGCGTTCGGCGGGATCACGCCGCCGGCGCCGCGTGCGCCGTAGCCGAGGCTGGCCGGGATGGTCAGGCGGCGCGAACCGCCGACCTTCATGCCCTGCACGCCTTCGTCCCAGCCGCGGATCACGTGGCCGGCGCCGAGGGCGAACTGGAACGGATCGTTGCGGTCCTTGCTGGAGTCAAACTTGGCGCCGGTCGAGCCGTCGTCGTTGCGCAGCCAGCCGGTGTAGTGGACGGTGACGTACTGGCCGGCCTTGGCTTCCGGGCCGTCGCCGACAACGGTGTCTTCGATCTGCAGGCCGGAATCAGTGGTGATGGTGGACATGGTATTCCTTGTTGTTCAAGTTGAACGGCGATTGTAGTCCATGGCGCGCCCCAGCGTCACGCGCCGCGATATGCGTAAAATGACAATACCGCCAACCGACCTGCAAGGAGGATCCATGCTGTTTGCCGCCCGTCCCGGAGTCCGGCCATGAAGGGCGTCGCCGCCGCCTACCGGCGCGCGCTGCGCGCCCAGTTCAGCGGCCGCATGCTGCTGTTGTCGAGCGTGCCCTTGATCCTCTCGCTGCTGCTGTGGGGCGTGGTGCTGTGGTTCGGCCTGCAGCCGCTGCTCGACTGGCTGCACGGCCTGTTCTCCCAGTACGACGCCTTCGAGACCAGCGGCAATATGCTGTCCAAGCTGGGCCTGGGCGTGCTCAAGGTGGTGGTGGTGCCGCTGCTGGCGATCGCGCTGCTGCTGCCCCTGATGATCGCATCCGCGCTGCTGTTCATGGGCCTGGCCGCGATGCCGGCCATCGAGCGCCACGTCGGCAACCGGCAGTATCCCAAGCTCGAAAAGAAAGAGGGCGGCAGCTTCGTCGGCAGCATCGCGATGAACCTCGGCAGTTCGGCCGTGTTCGCGGTGCTGTGGCTGCTTACCTTGCCGCTGTACGCGATTCCGCCGCTGGCCTGGCTGGTGCAGGCCTGCCTGTGGGCCTGGGTGACCTCGCGCGTGATGAGCTACGACGCGCTGGCCGCCCACGCCAGCCAGGCCGAGCGCCAGGCCCTGATGCGCACGCGCCGCATACCGCTGCTGGCGATCGGCCTGGCCACGGGCCTGGCCGGCGCGCTGCCCGGCATCGCCTGGATGGGCGGGGCGGTGATCTCGGTGGTGCTCTTCCCCGTGCTGGCCATGCTCTCGCTCTGGCTCTACATCATGATCTTCCTGTTTGCCGGGCTATGGTTCCAGTACTACTGCTTGCAAGCACTTGAAGAGCTGAGGACGGAGGAGGTAGCGCAGCCGGTGTGAGCCCGGCGTGTGCACGCCTGCACGGGTTCGCGCGTTGAAGCCATGGGCGGCCACAAACGGCGATTCTCCCGTAGTGGCACACTGGATGCTTCAACGAGCTTCAGAAAAAACGGGGGGAACGCATGGGTTTCGGCCTGATCGTCGTGGGCGACGAGATTTTGTCCGGCAAGCGCCAGGACAAGCATTTTTCCAAGGTGGTCGAACTGCTCGCCGAGCGCGGCCTGCAGCTGTCCTGGGCCGAGTTCGCCGGCGACGACCCCGTGCGCCTCACGCAGACCCTGCGCCGCAGCTTCGCCGGCCGGGACATCGTGTTCTCCTGCGGCGGCATCGGCGCCACGCCGGACGACCACACGCGCCAGTGCGCGGGCGCGGCCCTCGGCCTGCCGCTGGTGCTGCATGCCGAGGGCCGGCGCCACATCGAGGAGCGCATCCGCGAGACGGCGCTGCAGTCGGGCATGGAAGCGGGCAGGGAGCCGGACTTCGGCGCACCGGACAACCTGCAGCGCCTCAAGATGGCCGAGTTCCCGCAGGGCGCGCAGCTGATCCCGAATCCCTACAACCGCATCGCCGGCTTCTCGATCCTGGAGGGCGGCGCGCCGCATCATTTCGTGCCCGGCTTTCCGGTCATGGCCTGGCCCATGATCGCCTGGGTGCTCGACACGCATTACGCCCACCTGTTCCACCGCGACGCCTACGCCGAACGGGCGCTGCTGGTCTACGAACAGGCGGAGGCAGCACTCACCCCTCTGATGGAGCGGCTGCAGCGCGAACATGAAGGTGCACGGGTGTTCAGCCTGCCCAGCGTGGGCGATGCGCAGACGCGCCGCCACATCGAGCTGGGAGTGAAGGGAAGGCCGGAATCGGTGGCCGCGGCCTATGCCGCGATGTGTGCGGAGCTCGACCGGATAAAAGCAGAGTATCGCCCTTTATAAATAGGCATGTCGCGCAGTTAAGACCGCCGTTGTTTTTTTGCGAAAATATTCCACACACATCAAAATTGTTAAACCGTGTCTCGCGCGTGTCGTATTGATGTGGTGGAATATTACCTACGGACGGTGCCATCTGGAGTGAGATCGCATCGCCGATGTATGCGAACCAATAACCACCTCGATCACTCGAACAGACCAGTAGCAGATGGCGGGCAGGTTGGCGGGGTTGCACGTAAAACGATTCAGACCGGTTAAGCCATCATGGAAAGTATTCGCCGTTTAGGACGGCCCAGTTTTGTGTTCGATGTCTTTGGCAGGTGGCGCGACCGCCCCGCTGCCGCGGCTCCCTCTGTGCAGGCCGCTTCTGCGCCTGCGCCGGCTTCGGTGCTGGCATCGAGCGGAGGCAACGACGTTCCCTTGTATGAAGCCTATCCCCACCTCGGCGGCGCGCCGGGCGGCGGCGGCTCCGACGCGCCCGAGCCCAAGCCGCGCAAGCGCCGCTGGAAGCTCTGGCTGTTCTTCGGCTCGGCCCTGCTGGCGGCCCTGCTGGCCGCCTGGGCCGCGCTCGAGATGAAAACCTCGCGCCTGCAGGCCAAGATCTTCGCCGAGATGGCCGAGGACCTGACCTGGCGCGTCGAAAAAGGCCCGAGCGACGCGATCCGCTTCCCGGCCGCCAGCCCTTACGACACCCGCCTCGGCTACGCCAGCCTGCCGCAGTACATCGACAAGCTGCAGGCGCGCGAGTATGCGGTCGCGGCCCAGGCGCGCATGTCGCCCAAGATGGTCGAGTTCGCCGACCGCGGCCTGTACGCCACCTTCCACGAGAAGACCAAGGTCGGCCTCGAGATCCTCGATTGCCGCAGCCAGCCGCTGTTCGCCTCGCGCTTCCCGGAGCGCTACTACCACAAGTTCGACGACGCCCCCTCGCTGCTGGTCCAGAGCCTGCTGTTCATCGAGAACCGCGAGCTGCTCGATGCGAAGCACCCGAGCCGCAACCCGGCGGTCGAATGGGACCGCTTCTCGAAAGCCGTGTTCGACAAGTCGCTGTCCAGTGTCGGCCTGGGCGGCGAAGGCCGCGTGGCCGGCGGCTCGACCCTCGCTACCCAGATCGAGAAGTACCGCCACTCGCCCGAAGGCCGCACCAGCTCGCTCTCCGACAAGCTGATCCAGATGGCCTCGGCCACCCTGCGCGCCTACCAGGACGGCGAAGACACCACCCAGGCGCGCCGCCGCATCGTGCTCGACTACCTGAACACGGTGCCGCTGTCGGCCAAGCTCGGCTACGGTGAAGTGAACGGCATCGGCGACGGCATGTGGGTCTGGTACGGCCGCGACTTCGACAAGCTCACCGAGATGCTGAAAGGGCCGATGACCAGCCCCGACGCCGTGCTGGCCTACAAGGAGGCGCTGTCGCTGATGATCGCCCAGCGCCGCCCGGCGTATTACCTGGGGGCCGGCGAGAACGACCTCGAAACGCTGACCAACAGCCACCTGCGCGTGCTGGCCCAGGCCGGCGTGATCTCGCCGCAGCTGCGCGACGCCGCACTCAAGGCCCAGCTGCACCCGGCCCAGGGTTCGGGCGTGGCGCCGCCGCCGGCCGACGCCTTCGTGTCGCGCAAGGCCGCCAACGCGGTGCGCAACCACCTCGGCTACCTGATCGGCGACTCGCGCCTGTACAACATCGACCGCCTCGACCTGTCGGTGGTCTCGACCCTGGACGCCCAGGTGCAGCAGGCCGTGACCGCGGCCCTGCGCAAGCTGACCGACGCCGCCCACGCCCAGGAAGCCGGCCTCACCGGCAAGGGCCTGCTCGGCAACGGCGACCCGGCCAAGGTGGTGTACAGCTTCACCCTGATGGAGCGGGGCGAGCACGTCAACTACCTGCGGGTCCAGACCGACAACTACGACCAGCCGCTGGACATCAACGAAGGCGCCAAGCTCGACCTCGGTTCGACGGCCAAGCTGCGCACCCTGGTCACCTACCTCGACATCGTCGACCAGCTGCACAAGCGCTTCGAACCGATGGACAAGATCGGCCTGATGGGCGTGACCGTCGATCCGAAGGACCGCATGTCGCAGTGGGCGATCGAGTACTTCCGCACCCTGCCGGACAGCGCCGACCGCGGCCTGACCCCGATGCTGAAGGCCGCGATGGAGCGCAAGTATTCGGCCAACCCGGGCGAAGCCTTCTTTACCGGCGGCGGCCTGCACACCTTCGGCAACTTCAGCAAGCTGGACAACAGCAAGATCATGACGGTGCACGAAGCGCTGCGCCAGTCGACCAACCTGGTGTTCGTGCGCATGATGCGCGACGTGGTGCGCTACTACATGTTCCAGCTGCCGGGCTCCTCGGCCCAGCTGCTGGCCGATGCCGACGATCCGCGCCGCGCCGAGTACCTGTCGCGCTTCGCCGACCGCGAGGGCAAGGACTTCCTGGCCAAGTTCTGGAACAAGTACAAGGGCAAGACCCCGGCCGAGATCGAGGCCATGCTGTTCTCGGGCGTGCGTCCGCTGGCCTCCAAGCTGGCCGCCGCGCACCGCACCGTGGCGCCGAACGCGACCCTGGAACAGTTCGCCGAGTTCATCGACAAGTCGCTGCCCTCGACCCACGACATGGACCCGGACCGCATCCCCAAGATGTACGAGATGTACGATCCGAAGAACATGTCGCTGGCCGACCGCGGCTATGTGGCCTCGGTGCACCCGCTCGAACTGTGGCTGGTGAGCTACCTGCGCACCCACCCGCAGGCCGGCTGGACCGAAGTCACCAACGCCAGCGTCAAGGAACGCCAGGAAGTGTACTCGTGGCTGTTCAAGACCCACCGCAAGCACGCCCAGGACAAGCGCATCGCCGGCCTGCTGGAAGTGGAAGCCTTCCTCAAGATCCACGCCCAGTGGAAGAAGATGGGCTATCCGTTCGAATCGCTGGTGCCGTCCTATGCGACCACCCTGGGCGCGTCGGCCGACCGTCCGGCCGCGCTGGCGGAGCTGATGGGCATCATCGTCAACGGCGGCGTGAGGAAGCCGGTGGAACGCATCGACTCGCTGCACTTCGCCAAGGACACGCCTTACGAGACCTTGGTCAAGCGCAACAAGGGCGGCGGCAAGGAGCAGGTGCTGGCGCCCGAGGTGGCGCGTGAAGTCGCGGATGCGATCCAGGGCGTCGTCAGGGAGGGTACCGCCAAGCGCGTCAAGACCGCCTTCGTGCAGTCCGACGGCAGCGTGATCGCGGTGGGCGGCAAGACCGGCACCGGCGACCAGCGCTTCGAGGTCTATGCCCGCGGCGGCCGCGTGATCGAGTCGCGCTTCGTGAACCGTTCGGCGACCTTTGTCTTCAACATCGGCGAGCGCTTCTTCGGCAGCATGACCGCCTATGTGCACGGCCCGCAATCGGGCGACTACGACTTCACCAGCGCCTTGCCGGTGCAGTTGCTGACGACCCTGGCGCCGAGCCTGATGCCGATGATCGAACCGACGCCGGGCGGCGCGCAGCTGACCACGGTGCCCGGCCTGGTGCCGCCCGCACCGCCGGCGCCGCCGGCCGTCATCGATCCGGTGACCGGCCTGCCGGCCCCGGCCCCGGCGCCTGCTCCTGTAGCCCGGGTGGTGGCGGCACGGCCTCCGTGCGTCCGTTGAGCGAACAGGGCGAGGTGAAAAAGCGCGGCGCAATGCGCCGCGCGGTACTCAAGGTGCGCAGCTTCAGCATCGTGTCCCTGCGCGACCTGCTGGTGGCCTCCGGGCCGACCATCCTGATCGTTCTTGCCGCCGTTGCGCTGGCCTACTGGTGGGTCGATCCGGCGCCGCCGCGCCGGCTGGTGCTGGCCACCGGGCAGGAGAACAGCGCGTATGAGGAGTTCGGCAAGCAGTACGCCCGGCTCCTTGCGCGCGACGAGATCGCAGTCACCCTCCAGCCCTCGCTGGGCTCCCAGGAAAACCTCGAACGCCTCATCGCGGGCAAGGCCGATATCGCCTTCGTGCAGAGCGGCTCGACCGACGACGGCCAGGCTGCACGCCATGGCCTGGTCTCGCTCGGCAGCCTGTTCACCGAGCCGGTCTGGCTGTTTCTGCGTGCGGAAGCGAAAGTCTCCAGGCTGACCGACCTGAAGGGCAAGCGCATCAACCTCGGCCCCGCCGGGACGGGCGTGCCGCGCCTGTTCCGCCAGGTGCTGGCGGCCAATGGCGTCGAGCCGGGGGACCTGCGCATCGGTACGCTGGCCAACACCCCGGCCACGGTGGAATTGCTGGAAGGGCGCATCGACGGCCTGGTGTTCAGCTCGGCGCCGGAAGCGCCGCTGATCCAGATGCTGCTGCAGACGCCGGGCATCCGGCTGTTCGACTTTTCCCAGGCCGAAGCCTACACGCGGCGCCTGCCTTTCCTGACCCATGTGGTGCTGCCGCGCGGGATCGTCGACCTGGGGCGCAATATCCCCGCCCAGGACTACCACCTGATTGCGCCGACCGCGACCCTGGTGGCGCGCGAGGAACTGCATCCGGCGCTGGTGGGGCTGTTCGTCAAGGCCGCCTACGCGATCCACGGCGGGGCAGGGTGGTTCCAGCAGCAGGGACAGTTCCCTTCGCCGAAGTACACCGAGATCCCGGTGGCGGGCGAGGCGGCGCGCTACTACCGCGACGGGCCGCCTTTCCTGCAGCGCTACATGAGCTTCTGGCTGGCGAATTTGCTCGACCGTCTGGGCGTGATCGCGGTGGCGCTGGCGGCTTTGTTGATTCCCTTGTCGAAGATCGTGCCGCCGCTGTACGTGTGGCGGGTGCGCTCGCGCGTGTATCGCTGGTATGGGGAACTCAGGGCCGTGGAGCAGGCGATGGAGAGTGCGCAGGGGGACCAGCGCGAGATCGTACGGCAGGACTTATTGCACCGGCTGGACGATATCGAGGAGAGGGTGAATCACATTTCGATTCCGCTGGCGTTTGCGGATGCCTTGTATGGACTGAGGAGCCATATCAATATCGTGAGGCAGCGGATTATGGCGGGGGCGTTGGCGGAACACGCCCCTCCGCCAGCGTGAAGACTCGCTAGGGTGTCAGCCGGACTGCATCAAAAAACCAGCCTTTCCATGCGATGACCAGTTTGTTTCGGTTTTTGATGAATACGGATGTGCAGCTGAGGTCGACCACCGTAACGGGATTCGGAAGCCGCAATTTTTGTGCGTTCGCGTGAAACTCTTTGCGCAGATGCAGTTCTGGTACGACGGCGACGGCCTCAAAGCCTGTCGGTCCGCAGTCACGTTCGTCAAACTTGACTTTCTCTTTGCTAATCACAAAAACGTGTCCTACCAGCTGCTGTGCCTCGTGCTCATCGAGCGAGGCGATATCGGCGGCATCGAGGGCTGCAGTAAGGCGCCATTTGCCGGTGACGCTGCTCGCGACGCTGCCTGCGGCTTGGGCAGGAGAGGATGACACGAGCGCTGTCGCGGCGACGAGCGGCATCAGCGAGCCATTCCGGAGCAAGGCCCGGCAAGCTTGAGTACGCATGTAGTCCTCCTTATCCGTTTGCTCTGATAACGCTGCTTTCAGCACGAAACGGCGCACTTTCCTCGGCTCGTCGCTTCACCAGGCCAGGTGCGATCACCATCTTCTTTTTGCCACCTTCAACGATGCCGACCCGGATCATGGTCGAGATATTTGCTGCTGCGCCAGCAAAGTCGCCCTGATTGACAAATCGGTAGGTATCGCGAACGCCTTTTGCTCCCGCGTTGTAGGTGAGACTGCACAAGGCGTCAAATTGCGCCTGGTTGAGCGGCACGCTTGTGTTGCGGCGAACAGCGCGTTCGGCCTCGGCAACGCGCCGCTCGAACTCATGGTCGATCATGGACGCGCTGACCTTGGTTGCCAGCTCTTCTGGTGTGCACACTCCTTTGTGAGCAAGAATTCCGGCGCCCCAAGTGCAGTTCCCTTTGTTTTTACCCATGTCGTTGTAGTAGTGATATACCGCCTTTTCCGTGGCGCGCATTCTTTCGCGCGCAGCGGGACTCATCTTCAAGTGCGCGTTCACGGGTTCGGTTGGGTTCGCAGGTCTGCTTGTCATGAAAGCTCCCTCGTCGAGAAGGACATTCAATCTAGCACTATGATTCGCGCGCATGGTGAGGCGGCGCAAGCCCAATAGGTGCACGTGCAAATTTGAACCACATCTTGACCTCGCCGGCGTGCGCGGACGCCTTATATGGGCTGCGCGGTTATATCAATAGCGAGGGGCAGCGGATCATGGTGGGGCCGATGGCGGAGTAGCGTGCCGGGTACTGCATATGAACTTGGGTTCCCGCCAGGGGGCGCCGAGGCCGGGAACGACGAGTCAAACGCTAGTGGCCAGCCTAAAGGCCGTCATACGTACCACTTGGTGCCTATAACTTCCCGCGAAGGCGGGAAACCAAGTTTTTAACAGAGTACAAAAGCGCTTACGCCCCGATCCAGGGCAGTCCCGCCTTGCACCACCCCCCGACCGTCTTGCGATGCCCCTCGGCGTCCTTGTCCCCCTCGAAGCCCTCGAGAATGTCATACGACTGCGCGAACCCGTGCTCGGTCGCCACCCGCGCACTATGCCGCGAGCGCACCCCCGACCTGCACAGGAACAGCAGCACCTCATCCTTGCGCGCCACCCGCTCGAGCTGCGCGCCGAACTCCGGATTCGGCACCCCGCCCGGATAGGTCGCCCACTGCACCGCCGCATGCTGGGCGTCGGGAATCGCCACCCGGCCCACCCAGTCGCGTTCGGCATTGGTGCGCACATCCACCAGTTTCACTTTCGGATCGGCCTGGAGCAGGGCAAAAGCCTCCTCCGGGGTCACGGCGCCCGCATAGGGCTGGCCGGGAGCGCGCTGGCTTGCGGCCTCGAGAATTTGTTCGGGAGTCATTTTGTGTGTCCGTTTTCGAGCATAAAAGCACGATGCACCATCCTGGATCAGTGTATGCTGCGCTGCCGTGGTGCATTTTGCATCGATTGCACCAAAGTGGTGCGCGTGGGCCGGGAGCGAATCGGACGGCCGTGCATCCGTATAAGGCGATTTTATGGGTAAACTGGCCCGTTTCCAAAGAACGAATTATGCATTTGCTCATGCTTCAAGCTTGGCATGGTTCCTGCTTTAAGAAGACGTATGTTGTCGGTTCGCATCAATGCGCGACACACCCTTTTCAACTAGGAGATTCCGAATGGCAAAGACCGCCGCAGACGTAATGCAGATGGTTAAGGACAACGAAGTCAAGTTCGTTGATTTTCGCTTCGCCGATACCCGCGGCAAAGAGCAGCACGTGACCGTGCCCGTGTCGCACTTTGACCTGGACAAGTTTGAATCGGGCCACGCTTTCGACGGTTCGTCGATCGCCGGCTGGAAAGGTATCGAAGCGTCGGACATGCTCCTGATGCCGGACCCGAACACCGCCAACCTCGACCCGTTCATGGAAGAGACCACCCTGTTCATGCAGTGCGACGTGGTGGAACCGTCGGACGGCAAGGGTTACGACCGCGACCCGCGCTCGATCGCCAAGCGCGCCGAAGCCTACCTGAAATCCTCGGGCGTGGGCGACACCGCCTACTTCGGCCCGGAACCGGAATTCTTCATCTTCGACTCGGTCCGCTGGAAGATCGACATGTCGGGCTGCTTCGTCAAGATCGACTCGGATGAAGCCTCCTGGTCGACCGACAAGGAGATCGAAGGCGGCAACAGCGGCCACCGTCCGACCGTCAAGGGCGGCTACTTCCCGGTTCCGCCGGTCGACAGCTTCCAGGACATGCGCTCGGAAATGTCGCTGATCCTCGAATCGATGGGCATCCCGGTGGAAGTGCACCACCACGAAGTGGCCGGCGCCGGCCAGAACGAACTCGGCACCCGCTTCTCGACCCTGGTCGAGCGCGCCGACTGGACCCAGAACCTGAAGTACGTGATCTGGAACGTGGCCCACAGCTACGGCAAGACCGCGACCTTCATGCCGAAGCCGATGGCCGGCGACAACGGCTCGGGCATGCACGTCCACCAGTCGATCTGGAAAGACGGCAAGAACCTGTTCGCAGGCGACGGCTATGCCGGCCTGTCGGAGACCGCCCTGTTCTACATCGGCGGCATCATCAAGCACGCCAAGGCCCTGAACGCGATCACCAACCCGGGCACCAACTCGTACAAGCGCCTGGTGCCGGGCTACGAAGCCCCGGTCAAGCTGGCCTACTCGGCCCGTAATCGTTCGGCATCGATCCGCATCCCGCACGTGGCGAACCCGAAAGGCCGCCGCATCGAAGTACGCTTCCCGGACCCGCTGGCCAACGTCTACCTGTGCTTCGCCGCGCTGCTGATGGCAGGCCTGGACGGCATCCAGAACAAGATCCACCCGGGCGAAGCCGCGACCAAGGACCTGTACCACCTGCCGCCGGAAGAAGACAAGCTGATCCCGACCGTGTGCGCCTCGCTGGAAGAAGCGCTGGAAGCCCTGGACAAGGACCGCGAGTTCCTGACCCGCGGCGGCGTGTTCAGCGACAACATGATCGACGCCTACCTCGACCTGAAGATGCAGGAAGTGCAGCGCATGCGCATGACCCCGCACCCGGCCGAATTCGACATGTACTACTCGTCGTAATCCGGTTTGTTGCGCATAAGCATCATTCGCTGTAAGGCGATGTAACAAAAACGGGGAAAGCCATGGCTTTCCCCGTGCTGTTTTCGGGATCGGTTATATTCGCGGTGAACTACACTGGGAACTTCGGAAAACCTGCTGCGCGTTGCACTGCCGGTTTGCGATGCTCGCTGTACTTTCGTACAGCTGCGCTTCTCAACCAGCATTGCTGCCGCTCGCGACGGTTTTGCGAGGTTCCCTCCTGTTTATTGTGCAGATTCGTTTCTGATGAGAATGACATTCACCCGCGCTACCCTCGTGCTGGCTGCCGGCATCGTACTCAGCAACACCGCCGCCGCCCAGACTCCCGTCTATAAATGCGTCGACGCGGAAGGCCGTGTCGAGTTCACCGACAGCAACCGGCGCGGCTGCAAGCCGCTGGACCTCGGCTACCTGCCGCCGGCCGCCCCGCGTGCGTCCGCCCCGATTCCGGCCGTGCGCCCGAGCAGCCCGCCGCCTGCAGCAAGCGTGAGCCCGGCCAGCTTCCCGCGCGTCGACAGCGCCCAGCAGCGTGAACGCGACAACGACCGCCGCGAGATCCTGCATGACGAACTGCGTTCCGAGGAAAAGAAATTGGCCGACCTGAAGCGCGAATTCAATAATGGCGAGCCCGAGCGCCAGGGCAACGAGCGCAACTACGCCAAGTACCAGGAGCGCGTGTCCGGCATGCGCGACGAAATCAACCGCAGCGAACGCAACGTCGAGGCGCTGCGGCGCGAGATCGCGAACCTGCGATGAGCGTGCGCGAGGACGCTTCCCGCTCGGTTGCCCGATTCTCGGGGCTCGATCTGCTGGCCTCGGCCGTGCTGCTGACCGACGGCGCCGGCCAAGTCCGCTACGCCAACCCGGCGGCGGAGAACCTCCTCGAACTCTCGCTCAAGTCCCTGCAGCGCTACAAGCTGCCGGAACTGTTCACCAACGGCGCCGAGCTGAGCGCCTTGTGCGCCCAGGCGCTGGCCCACCAGTACGCCGACCTGCGCCAGGACCTGAGCCTGCAGCGCCTGGGGCGCGAACCCCTGCAGGTCAACAGCATCGTCAGCGCCCTGGGGGATAGCCATGGCGGCGAACTGCTGATCGAGCTGCGCGAGAACGTCCAGCAGCTCAAGCTCGACCGCGAGGAGCGCATCCTCGACCAGAGCCAGGCCAACAAGGAGCTGATCCGCAACCTGGCCCATGAGATCAAGAACCCGCTCGGCGGCATCCGCGGCGCGGCCCAGCTGCTGGAGCTCGAGCTCCCGCCGCACCACCTGGCGGACCTGCAGGAATACACGCAGGTCATCATCAAGGAAGCCGACCGCCTGCAGACCCTGGTCGACCGCCTGCTGGCGCCGCACCGCAAGCCCCACATCGTGGGCGACGTCAACATCCACGAAGTCTGCGAGCGCGTGCGCAGCCTCATCCTGGCCGAGTTCCCGCATGGGCTCACGATCCGGCGCGACTACGACGCCTCGATTCCCGAGTTCCGCGGCGACATGGAGCAGCTGATCCAGGTGGTGCTGAACATCGCCCACAACGCGGCCCAGGCCCTGGCCGGACGCATCGCCCAGGGCGACGCCGAGATCGTGCTGCGCACCAGGGTGGCGCGCCAGGTCACCCTGGCCAAGGTCCGTTATGGGCTGGCACTAGATTTGCATATCATCGACAATGGACCGGGCATCGCGCCGGAGATCCGCGACCGCATCTTCTATCCGCTCGTATCGGGGCGCGAAGGCGGCAGCGGCCTTGGGCTGACCTTGGCACAAACCTTCGTGCAGCAGCACCTGGGGGTGATCGAGTGCGAAAGCCGGCCTGGACTGACCGATTTCCGCATCCTGCTGCCGCTGCCATAAGCTTGAACGGCACCAGGGGAGGGGAGAAGCGGTCCTCCATTGAAGCCATGTTGCGGGAAACACGAATACATGAAACCAATCTGGATTGTCGACGACGATGCATCGATCCGCTGGGTGCTGGAAAAAGCCCTGGCGCGCGAAAGCCTGGAGACCCGCAGCTTCGCCAACGCGCGCGAGGCCCTGGCGGCTTTCGAGCTTGAGACGCCGCAGGTGCTGGTATCGGACATCCGCATGCCGGGCGAGTCCGGCATCGACCTGCTGCAGGCGGTCAAGGCGCGCCATCCCGGCCTGCCGGTCATCATCATCACGGCCTTTTCCGACCTCGATTCGGCGGTCGCCTCCTTCCAGGGCGGCGCCTTCGATTATCTTGCCAAGCCCTTCGACATCGACAAGGCCGTCGCGCTGATCCGGCGCGCGCTGGAAGAGAGCCTGCGCGAAGCCAGCGTCGAGGCCGCGCCCGCCGAAACCCCCGAGATCCTGGGCCACGCGCCCGCCATGCAGGAAGTCTTCCGCGCCATCGGCCGCCTGTCGCAGTCGAACGTGACGGTCCTGATCACGGGCGAATCCGGCACCGGCAAGGAACTGGTGGCGCGCGCCCTGCACAAGCACAGCCCGCGCGCCAACGATCCCTTCATCGCCCTGAACACGGCGGCGATCCCCAAGGACCTGCTGGAGTCCGAACTGTTCGGCCACGAGCGCGGCGCCTTCACCGGCGCCCAGGCCATGCGGCGCGGCCGCTTCGAGCAGGCCGAGGGCGGCACCCTGTTCCTGGACGAGATCGGCGACATGCCGTTCGACCTGCAGACGCGCCTGCTGCGCGTGCTGTCCGACGGCCACTTCTACCGCGTCGGCGGGCACCAGCCGGTCAAGGCCAATGTGCGCGTGATCGCGGCCACCCACCAGAACCTGGAACAGCGCGTGCGCGACGGCCTGTTCCGCGAAGACCTGTATCACCGCCTCAACGTGATCCGGCTGCGCCTGCCGTCCTTGCGCGAGCGGCGCGAGGACATCCCCATTTTGGCGCGCCACTTCCTGGTGCAGAGTGCACGACAATTGGGCGTCGAGCCGAAGCGCATGAGCGAGCAGGCGATGCGCTTCCTGGCCGGCCTCGAATTGCCGGGCAACGTGCGCCAGCTGGAAAACCTGTGCAACTGGATCACCGTGATGGCCCCCGGCCAGACGGTCGAGGTCAAGGACCTGCCGCGCGACCTGACCCAGGGGAGCCAGGGCCAGCAGCAGGCCGTGCCGCTGTCGGAAGGCACGCTGGGGGCGGCCCCGCCCGCACCAGCCATGCCGGGCAGCGCCGCGCCAGCCTTGCCGCTGTCGCCGGAAGGCTGGGTGGGGCTGCTGGAGCTGCAGGCGGCCGGCATGCTCAGCGCCGGCCAGATGGATGTGATGGATGTGCTGGGGCGCCAGTTCGAATCGGCCCTGATCCGCACCGCCCTCAAGCACACGCACGGGCGCAAGAACGACGCCGCGATGCGGCTCGGGATCGGCCGCAATACGATCACGCGCAAGATCGGCGAACTGGGGATCGACGGCGCACGCGACGAGTGACGGCCGGGCAGGGCGGCCGATGGTGTAAGCTCATGCATCGGCCTCATTGGCCTCATTGACCCTGCGATGTCACGTCATTCATGCTGATTAATTGCGTCGCCTACCAGGAAGGCAAGAAGCTGTCCGATGTCCCGGTCGAGGACATCAGCGAATACCTGAAACAACCCGACGCCTTCGTCTGGGTCGCGCTGCGCGATCCAACCGAGGCCGAGATCGCCGCCATGCAGGACGAGTTCAGCCTGCACGAGCTGGCGATCGAGGACGCGGCGCGCGGGCACCAGCGGCCCAAGCTGGAGGAATATGGCGAGAGCGTGTTCGTGGTGGCGCACATCGTCGAAATGCACAAGGACGAGCTGTGCGTCGGCCAGCTGGCCGTGTTCGCGGGGCCGAACTACGTGCTGTCGGTGCGGCGCGATTCCAAGCAGGGTTTCCTCGGCGTGCGCGCCCGCGCGGAGCGCGAGCCGCACCAGCTGCGCAAGGGCGCGGGTTTCGTGCTGTACGCGCTGGTCGACGCCGTGGTGGACCGGTACTTCCCGGTGGTCGACATGCTCGAATCCGAGCTCGAATCGATCGAGGACCAGATCTTCGGCCAGCAGGGCAAGCAGCAGCGCGCCAACGTCGAGCGCCTGTACGAACTCAAGCGCAAGGCCCAGCAGCTGCGCCACGCCGTGGTGCCGCTGATGGACGCGGTCGGCCGCCTGTACGGCGGGCGCGTGCCCAGCGTGGTGGTCGAGACCCAGGAATACTTCCGCGACGTGCACGACCACCTGGTCCGCATCGCCGGCCGGCTGGACGCGGTGCGCGACACGATCAACACCGCGATCCAGGTCACCTTGTCGATGGTGGCGATCGAAGAGAACGACATCAGCAAGAAACTGGCGTCCTATGCGGCGATCTTCGCGGTGTTTACCGCGTTCGCGGGGGTGTGGGGAATGAACTTCGAGTTCATGCCGGAGCTGAAGTGGAAGTGGGGGTATCCGTTCGCGCTGGGGACCATGGTGGCGGTGTGCGGGTACTTGTACTGGCGGTTCAAGAAGGCGGGGTGGATTTGACCGAGCCCGCTACTTATTCGCGTCATTCCCGAGAAGGCGGGAACCTAAGTTCGTAGCGCAGCCACTCACATTAAGCGTTAGCGATATGCGGGCTTGGGTTCCCGCCTTCGCGGGGAGTCATTGCCGCCAGTGGCGGGAATGACGGCTTTGCGGCTGGGGTACTATTCGCTGCTGCCTCGTGCCGTCGCGGCGGCCCCCGCCGACGCGAAGATCACCAGGCCAATCGCCGCCCACTGCATCCCGCTCAAGCGTTCCCCCAGCATCAGGTAGCCCGCCAGCGCCGCCAGCGCCGGCCCGGCCGACACCAGGATCCCGAACACCCGCCGCGGCAGCCGCGCCAGCGCCATCATTTCCAGCGTGTAGGGAATGGCCGACGACAGCAGCGCCACCAGCAGCCCGCCGCCCAGCATCGCCGGCGTGAACAGCAGGGCGCCGGCCTGCGCCACGCCCACCGGCACCGCGAACAGGCTGGCCGCCAGCATGCCCCAGGCCACCGCGTCGGCCCCGCGCAGGGACGAGACGCGCTTGCCGTACACGATGTACATCGCCCAGCAGAAGGCCGCGCCCAGCGCATAGGCCACGCCCAGCGGATCGAGCGCCACGCTGCCCGTTTGCAGCGGCAGCAGCAAGCCCAGGCCGAGGGCGGCGCAGGCCACCCAGGCGAAGTCGCGCGCGCGGCGCGAGGACAGGATCACCACCGCGAGCGGCCCGGTGACCTCGATCGCCACCGCGATCCCGATGGGGATGCGCGCGAAGGCGCCGTAGATCAGGAGGTTCATCAGGCCCAGCATCGCGCCGTAGACCAGCAGGTTGCGCGCATCCTGGCGGCTGGGCAGGCTGCGCCAGGGGCGCACGGCCAGCAGCAGCATGAGGGCGGCCAGGCCCACGCGCAGGGCCGTCATGCCCGCGCTGCCCACAACCGGGAACAGTTGCTTGGCCCAGGCGGCGCCGGCATTCACCGACACCATCGAGCCGAGGATCGCCAGGCCGGGGCCGAAGGCCCTCACGCCGCCGCCGCTCACGAAAGGTTCAGCCGGCCATCGCCAGCGCGACCGCCTCGGCCACGCGGATGCCGTCCACCGCGGCCGACATGATGCCGCCCGCGTAGCCCGCGCCTTCGCCGGCCGGGAACAGGCCGCGCGTGTTCAGGCTTTGCAGGTCGCCGTCGTTGCGCTTGATGCGGATCGGCGAGGAGGTGCGGGTTTCGACGCCGGTCAGCACCGCGTCTTCCTTGTAATAACCCTTGATCTGCTTGTCGAAGGCGACGAAGGCCTCGCGCAGCGCCAGGATGGCGTAGTCCGGCAGCGAGGGCGCCAGGTCGGTCAGGTGCACCGCCGGTCTGAAGGACGGGGCCACCGAGCCGAATTCCTTCGAGGGCACGCCGCGCACGAAGTCGCCCATCAGCTGGCCCGGCGCGTCGTAGTTGCTTCCGCCCAGCACGTAGGCGCGCGACTCCAGCTCGCGCTGGAAGGCGATGCCGGCCAGCGGGTGGCCGGGATAGTCCTCGGGCGTAATGCCGACCACGATGGCGCTGTTGGCGTTGCGCTCGGCGCGCGAGTACTGGCTCATGCCGTTGGTGACCACGCGGCCTTCTTCGCTCGAGGCGGCGACCACGGTGCCGCCCGGGCACATGCAGAAGCTGTACACCGAACGGCCGTTGGAGGCGTGGTGCACGATCTTGTAGTCGGCCGCGCCGAGCAGCTTGTTGCCGGCGTTCGGGCCGAAGCGGCAGACGTCGATCAGGGACTGCGGGTGCTCCACGCGGAAGCCGATCGAGAAAGGCTTGGCTTCGATGTAGACGCCGCGCTCGTACAGCATCTCGAAGGTGTCGCGCGCGCTGTGGCCGATGGCGATGGTCAAGTGGCGGGTCGGGATTTCCTCGCCGCTGGCCAGGCGCACGCCCTGGACCTGGCGCACGCCGTTCTCTTCAGAGATCAGGACGTCCTCGACGCGCGACTCGAAGCGGATCTCGCCGCCCAGCGCGATGATCTCCGCGCGGATCTGCTCGACCATCTTCACCAGGCGGAAGGTGCCGATGTGCGGCTTGCTGACATACATGATCTCTTCCGGCGCACCCGCCTTGACGAACTCGGTCAGGACCTTGCGGCCGTAGTGCTTCGGATCCTTGATCTGGCTGTACAGCTTGCCGTCCGAGAAGGTGCCGGCGCCGCCTTCGCCGAACTGCACGTTCGACTCGGTGTTGAGCTTGCGCTTGCGCCAGAAGCCGAAGGTGTCGACGGTGCGCTCGCGCACGATCTTGCCGCGTTCCAGCACGATCGGATTCAGGCCCATCTGCGCCAGGATCAGCGCCACGAACATGCCGCACGGGCCCATGCCGATCACCACCGGGCGCGGGGTGCCGGCCGGGGGCTTGCCGGCCTCGACGAACTTGTAGCCGGTGTCGGGCGAAGGCATGACGTGCTGGTCCTTCGCCAGGCGCGCCAGCACGGCCGCCTCGTTGCGCACCTCGGCGTCGATCGAATAGATCAGGACGATGGCCGCCTTCTTGCGCGCGTCATAGCTGCGCTTGAACACGCTGAAGTCGATCAGGTCGCCATCCGCGATGCCGAGGCGGGCCAGGATGGCGGCGCGCAGGGCCGGTTCCGGATGGTTCAGGGGAAGCTTGAGTTCGTTAATTCGGAGCATGGGAATGGTTGCTAGTGAGGCAACAAAAAAGGAAGAGCCAAACCGCTATTTTACCGGACTCTTTCTTTGGAAGAAAACCGCGCACCCGGTCGGCCCAGCCGCTTGTTCCTATCCACAATGCATCCGCTATTTCCCCCTTGGATGGTGGAAAACCGGCGTAGTGTTGTGTTTGTGCAACTAGGAATATTCTGCCCCAAAAGAAGGCGGCTGAGCTCGCCGGTACATACCCGATACATACAAACAATCTTTCATTTGTTAAAACAAAATCGAGTGTGTTGCAGTGCGGTAAATACGCAATTACCGTATAAGAAGGGGGATTTCGACGGCTTTTGTCGTGTTTATACAGTCCGGCGCCACGGAATGTTTGGTTTGGTGCTGCGCCGCACCAAAACGAGGAGAAAATCATTTTCCGCGAATTAAGGTGTTGTTTTTAACACTAGCCCCTTTCCGCGTTCCGTTGACACTTACGGTTTTGCTATGGTTTTATGTGTTCACTTAAATAATGTTTGGTTTATAGGCAAACATTGGTTGAGAGTATCCGTCCTAATCGACGGCATGGAAAATAACGCCGCAGCTAAAAAAGCGGCGGAAGCAGGCGCAGTAATCTGGTCGTACCCACGATCCTCCAATCCAGCCGGAAACGGCAGGTAGCGTGCAGCCGACGCTTCAGGTTTGAAGGAGACGCCTTGCGGCGGAGACCCCGCCGCAGGCACAAACCACTTCGAGAAAAAGCATAGAAGGAGAAGTTTTCATGACGTTTAAGATGAAGTCGTTGCCATTTGCCGTGGCATGCGTAGTCGCCAGCGGCGCGCTGATCGGCGCCGCGCCGGCAATGGCGCAGCAGCCGACCGCCAGCGCCCAGGCGCCGCAGCGCGTGGTCGTGACCGGCTCGCTGATCAGCCGTTCGGACATCGAGACCCCGAGCCCGATCCAGGTGATCACCGCCGAAGAAATGGTCAAGACCGGCAAGACCTCGGTCGCCGAGATCCTGAGCGAGCTGGCAGCCAACGGCCAGGGCGCGCTCGGCACCGGCTTCCCGGGCGCGTTCGCGAACGGCGCATCCGGCGTTTCGCTGCGCGGCCTGACCGTGGGCCTGACCCTGGTCCTGGTCGACGGCCACCGTATGGCCTCCTACCCGCTGTCGGACGACGCCCAGCGCTCGTTCGTCGACGTCTCGAACATCCCGTTCGACCTGATCGACCGCGTCGAAGTCCTGAAGGGCGGCGCATCCTCGATCTACGGTTCGGACGCGGTCGCCGGCGTGGTCAACATCATCCTGAAGAAGAAGTTCAACGGCACCCGCCTGAACGCGGAAGGCGGCCATGCACAGCACGGCGGCGCACGCACCAAGAAGGCGTCGATCACCAGCGGCTTCGGCGACCTGGAAGAACAAGGCTTCAACGTCTTCGGCAGCATCGAATACCGCGACCAGGACGGCATCCGCCTGTCGCAGCGCGATCACCGCCCATGGGCGAACGGCGACTACCGCGGCCGCGGCGGCGAAAACCTGACCCGTGGCGTCCCGACCGGCCTGAACAGCTTCCTGACCCCGGCCAACGTCCCGTTCCTGTACAACCCGGCCGGCGCCGGCGGCGTGAACAACGCGGCCAACTTCCAGTTCCTGGATCCGAGCTGCAACTACCAGCTGTACCGTGCCGGCCAGTGCGCAGTGCGCGACGTCTGGTCCTGGCTGCAGCCGCCGTCGGACAACCTGAACGTCCTGGTCGGCGCCACCAAGCGCCTGAACGACAACTGGACCCTGTCGATGAAGGCCTCGATGTTCGAGCGCCACAGCCAGAACAACCGCGGCACCCCGACCACCTTCTCGCCCAGCACCTTCGCCGGTTTCACGACCTATAACAACGGCGTGCTGACCCCGGGCGTGGGCCGTATCACGAGCACCCTGCTGCCGGCCACCCACCCGCGCAACCAGCTCGGCGCACCGGCCCGCCTGTACGGCTACGTGAACGAAGCCGGCGCCGGCATCCAGTCCGACAACACCTCGCGCGCCACCCGCTACGCCGCCGACCTGACCGGCTCCGCATTCGGCTGGGACCTGAACGCCGCAGCCGGCTACAGCAAGGTCAAGACCGACATCGAGTACTCGGGCTACGTCAACCGCGCCGCCCTGATCAACGCGGTGCTGAACAACACCTTCAACCCGCTGGGCGGCAACCATCCGGACCTGCTGGCGCAAGTGGCCCCGGTGTTCTCCAACACCCTGGAATCGGACCTGACCTACATCGACATCAGCGGCAGCCGCGACCTGATGCAGCTGGGCGCAGGCCCGCTGAAGATGGCACTGGGCTTCCACTGGCACAACAAGGAGCAGAACTCGCCGGCATCCCCGCTGACCGCGAACGGCACCGTGGCCAACACCTCGGCCTTCGTGTTCGGTGAGGAAACCAACAAGGCGGTGTTCGCGGAACTGAGCGCCACCCCGATCAAGAACCTGGAAACCAACCTGTCGGCCCGTTACGACCACTACGACACCTACGGCCGCTCGTTCACGCCGTCGGCCAAGTTCAAGTGGTCGCCGAACAAGATGTTCGCGCTGCGCGGTTCCTTCGACAAGGGCTTCCGTGCACCGAACGCTTCGGAAGTGGGCAACGCCGGTTCGTTCTTCCTGTTTAACGGTATCGACGACCCGGTCCTGTGCGCCGACGGCAACCGCAACACCGCAGGCAACGTGCCGGCGGCTTGCGGCATCCAGCCGACCTATGTGCAGACCACCGAAGCCGAAGTCTCGCCGGAAAAGGCCAAGAGCTACACCCTGGGTGTGATCGTGGAACCAATCCAGGGCCTGTCCGCAACCCTGGACTACTACCGCATCAAGATGACCGGCCAGATCACCTCGGCCGTGTCGGTGCCTGGCTTCACCCCGGAATGGGTGCGTAACCCGGCAGTGCCGACCGAAATCGCGGACGGCAACGGCGGCACCTTCCTGGGTACCCCGTCGGTCGGCTCCATCGCCTACGGCCCGACCCCGTACGTCAACCTGGGCGGCGTGGAAACCCATGGCCTGGAACTGGACCTGTCCTACAAGCGCCGCATGGGCGCCATGGGCAACCTGCGCTCCAGCCTGAACTTCACCCACGTGCTCGGCTACGAGATCGATACCGGCACCGAGAAGATCCAGCTGGCAGGCACCCACGGTCCTTCGGCAGTCGGCGGCAACACCGGCAACCCGAAGAACCGCGCCAACTTCACCCTGGGCTGGGACCGCGGCCCGCTGGGCGTCACCGCCACCGTGAACTGGGTTGACAAGTACTCGGCACTGGATCCGTCGGTCGGCGCGACCGACTGCGCCACCGCTGCGCACGACGTCGGCGGCCGCACCATGTTCGACCTGAATCCGAACGGCATGCCGGAATCGTACTGCACCATCCGTTCGTTCACGACCACGAACCTGAACGTGACCTACAAGTTCAGCGACAACCTGACCATGAAGGGCACGATCCTGAACGTGTTCGACCGCGAACCGCCGATCGACGTGGCGACCTACGGCTCGGCAGGCAACAACCTGTCGCAGTACAACTCGGCAATGCACCAGGCCGGCGCCATCGGCCGTGCCTTCAGCCTGGGCCTGAACTACACGTTCTAAGCAGCTGACACCGCGGCGGCAGCGATGCCGCTGCTTGACAGCACAAAGCCCCGGAGACAGGAAACTGTCTCCGGGGCTTTTTTTTCGGCCCTGCTATATATATGTATGCGCAGCCTAGATCGCGCCCCAGGCCCCCGCCAGGATCGCGAGCGCCGCCAGGCCCGCGGTCTCGGTGCGCAGCACGCGCGGGCCCATCGAGAGCGGGAGCGCCCCGGCCGCGGCCGCCGCTTCCTCCTCCTGCGGCGTGAAGCCGCCTTCCGGACCGACCAGCAGGGTGACTGCCTGCGGCGGCGAGGCCTTCGCCCAGGCCGCCAGCGACTGGGTGGCGCGCGGGCTGAGCAGGATGCGCGGCCCCGCGCCCGCGTCCGGGCTGGCCAGCCAGGGCTGGACATCGGCCAGGGGATGCAGGCGCGCCAGGCGGTTGCGCCCGCTCTGCTCCGAGGCGGCCACGATCACGCCCTGCCAATGGGCCTGGCGCTTTTCCGCGCGCTCGCCGGACAGGCGCACCACGCTGCGCTGGGCCGCCAGCGGCTGGACCGCCGCCACGCCGAGCTCGACCGCCTTTTCGACGATCCAGTCCATCTTCGATCCTTCCGGCAGGCCCTGGGCCAGGGTCACAGGGTAGGGCGCCTCGGTCTCGATGTCCTCGAAGGACTCCACCAGGGCGCTGGCGCGCCGCTTGCCGATCTCGGCCAGGGTGGCGCGGTACTGGCCGCCTTCGCCGTTGAACAGGGTGAGCGCGGCGCCGGCCTGCTGGCGCACCACGTGCAGGTGGTGGGCGACTTCTTCCGGCAGGTCGACGGTGGCGCCGGGGGCGAGGGGCTGGGAAACGTAGAAACGGGGCATGAACAGCCTGAACTGGAATTGGACAAACTGCATTTTAATTCGGCAGCACCTCTGTCTGGTAGAATAACGGGCTACGGCCAGCGCGCCACCGCTTTCCCATTCTCTGATCCAGCATCGTACATTCATGAAATCTATGCAAACCACCACCCTGATGGCCAACGCGATCCGCGCGCTGGCGATGGACGCCGTCCAGAAAGCCAATTCGGGCCACCCGGGCATGCCGATGGGCATGGCCGAGATCGGCGTCGCGCTGTGGGACAAGCATTACCGTCACAACCCGGCCAATCCGGGCTGGTTCAACCGCGACCGCTTCCTGCTGTCGAACGGCCATGGTTCGATGCTGCACTATGCGATGCTGCACCTGGCCGGCTACGACCTGAGCATGGACGACCTGCGCGACTTCCGCCAGCTGCATTCCAAGACCGCGGGCCACCCGGAAGTGGGCATCACTCCGGGCGTGGAAACCACCACCGGTCCGCTGGGCCAGGGCATCGCCAACTCGGTCGGCATGGCGCTGGCCGAGTGGCTGCTGGGCTATGAATTCAACCGTCCGGGCTACGAGGTGGTGGATCACTACACCTATGCCTTCCTGGGCGACGGCTGCCTGATGGAAGGCATCTCGCACGAAGTGGCTTCGCTGGCCGGCACCCTGCGCCTGAACAAGCTGATCTGGCTGTACGACGACAACGGCATCTCGATCGACGGCCGCGTCGAAGGCTGGTTCACCGACGACACCCAGAAGCGCTTCGAAGCCTACGGCTGGAACGTGATCCCGAAGGTCGACGGCCACAACGTCGCCGCTGTCTCGGCCGCGATCGAGCAGGCCAAGCAATCGGACCGTCCGACCCTGATCTGCTGCAAGACCATCATCGGCAAGGGCGCCCCGAACCTGGAAGGCGGCGACAAGGTCCACGGCGCTCCGCTGGGCGACAAGGAAATCGCGGCCGTGCGCCAGCACCTGCTGTGGGATCCGATCCCCTTCGACATCCCGGGCGAAGTCTACGAAGCATGGGACGCGAAACAGCGCGGCGCCGAAGCCGAGGGCGCATGGAACGCCTGCTTCGCCGCCTACCGCGAAGCCCACCCGCAGCTGGCCGCCGAATTCGAGCGCCGCATGAAGGGCGAGCTGCCGGGCAACTTCAACGAGGTGCTGGACGCCGCCGTCGCCGCCTGCATCGAGAAGAAGGAAACCATCGCCACCCGCAAGGCCTCGCAGAACGCGATCCAGGCGCTGGCCTCGACCCTGCCGGAATTCCTGGGCGGCTCGGCCGACCTGACCGGCTCGAACCTGACCAACTGGAAGGAATCGGTGGCGGTGCGCTCGGGCATTCCGGGCAACCACATCAACTACGGCGTGCGCGAATTCGGCATGGCCGCGATCCAGAACGGCGTCGCCCTGCATGGCGGCTTCATCCCCTTCGGCGCGACCTTCCTGACCTTCTCGGACTACAGCCGCAACGCGCTGCGCATGGCCGCGCTGATGAAGATCCGTTCGCTGTTCGTGTTCACCCACGACTCGATCGGCCTGGGCGAAGACGGCCCGACCCACCAGTCGATCGAGCACGTCTCGTCGCTGCGCCTGATCCCGAACCTGGACAACTGGCGTCCGTGCGACACCGTCGAATCGCAGGTGGCCTGGGGCGCCGCGGTCCAGCGCAAGGACGGCCCGTCGACCCTGATCTTCTCGCGCCAGAACCTGCCGTTCATGGAGCGTGACGCCGCCGCCGTCGCCAACGTGGCCAAGGGCGGCTATGTGCTGCGCGACGCCGCCGACGCGAAGGTCGTCTTGATCGCCACCGGCTCGGAAGTCGAGCTGGCGATGAAGGCGGCCGACGCGCTGGCGGGCGAGGGCATCGCCGCGCGCGTGGTCTCGATGCCGTCGACCGACGTGTTCGAACGCCAGGAGGCAGGCTACAAAGCCAGCGTCCTGCCGCGCGGTATCCCGCGCGTCGCGATCGAAGCCGGCGTGACCGACTTCTGGTACAAGTACGTGGGCCTGGAAGGCGCCGTGGTCGGTATCGACACCTTCGGCGAATCGGCCCCGGCGCCGGTGCTGTTCAAGCACTTCGGCTTCACCGTCGAGAACGTCGTGGCCAAGGCCAAGGCCGTGATCGCGGGCTAATAGTTTCATGAGGGCTGCCTGCGGGTGGTCCCGCCTTTCAGCAAAACCTGCATGTGCGTTGTGAAAAAAGTTTTTTTCTAATCAGGAGCAAAGCATGACGATCAAGGTAGCAATCAACGGTTATGGCCGCATCGGCCGCAACATCCTGCGCGCCTTCTACGAAGGCGGCAAGAAGCAAGACATCCAGATCGTGGCGATCAACGACCTCGGCAACGCCGAATCGAACGCCCACCTGACCCGCTACGACACCGCCCACGGCAAGTTCCCGGGCACCGTCACGGTGGAAGGCGACAACATGATCGTCAACGGCGACAAGATCCGCGTGTTCGCGCAGCGTAACCCGGCCGAGATCCCATGGGGCGAACTGGGCGTGGACGTGGTCCTGGAGTGCACCGGCTTCTTCACCACCAAGGAAAAGGCCTCGGCCCACCTGAAGGGCGGCGCCAAGAAAGTCATCATCTCGGCCCCGGGCGGCAAGGATGTGGACGCCACCATCGTGTTCGGCGTCAACCAGGACGTGCTGAAGTCGACCGACACCGTGATCTCGAACGCTTCCTGCACCACCAACTGCCTGGCCCCGCTGGTCAAGCCCCTGCACGACGCCATCGGCCTGGAAACCGGCCTGATGACCACCGTGCACGCCTACACCAACGACCAGGTGCTGACCGACGTGATGCACGAAGACCTGCGCCGCGCCCGTTCGGCCACCCAGTCGATGATCCCGACCAAGACCGGCGCCGCAGCAGCTGTCGGCCTGGTGCTGCCTGAGCTGAACGGCAAGCTGGACGGCTTCGCGATCCGCGTGCCGACCATCAACGTGTCGATCGTCGACCTGTCCTTCATCGCCAAGCGCGACACCACCGTGGACGAAGTCAACCAGATCATGAAGGCCGCGTCGGAAGGCGCCCTGAAAGGCATCCTGACCTACAACACCGACCCGCTGGTCTCGGTGGACTTCAACCACAACCCGGCATCGTCGAACTTCGACGCCACCCTGACCAAGGTCTCGGGCCGCCTGGTGAAGGTCTCGTCCTGGTACGACAACGAGTGGGGCTTCTCGAACCGCATGCTCGACACCACCGTCGCGCTGATGAACGCCAA
>CAMPHU010000029.1 GCA_946886065.1 uncultured Massilia sp.
TGTCGATCGTCCAGAGCGGCTTCTTCCTGCGCGACATGTCGGCCGGCGCCGGCTATCTGGCGCTGACGGCCATGGTGTTCGGCAACTGGCGCCCGCTGCACACCGTGCTGGGCTGCCTGATGTTCGGCTTCTTCGGTGCGGTGCAGATCCAGATCGAAGGCGTCGAGTTGCCGGTGGTGGGCAAGATCCCGGGCTCGCTGATCCAGATGATCCCCTACGTACTGACCGTGATCGTGCTGGCGGGCCTGATGGCCAAGTCGGTGGCGCCGAAGGCGCTGGGGCGACCGTTCGTGAAATCGCGCTGAGCGCACCCCGGCCACAGCAAGAGCCCGCGATTGCGGGCTCTTTTTTTGCCGGTGGTCATTGGGTGTTGCACAATTTGTTAGCAATTGTGACTACGGTAAGCGTTTGTAAGGACGGTCAACAGCCTCTCTCCATGGGCCGTTGATGAGTCAGGTGACACGATAAACGTACGCCAGAACCCAACCAGAAAGGATTCTTTACATGAAGAACACCATTGCTACCCTGATCGTCGCCCTGTCCGCCACCTCGGCTTTCGCCCAGACCGCCACCCCGGCAACGCCGGCAACCCCGGCCGTTTCGGCAAGCGCGGCTGCGCAGGCCACCGATTCGACGACCACCGCAGCAAGCGCGGCCATCCCAGCTACGCCGGCAACCCCGGCTACCCCGGCCGCCCAGGCCGAAGTGAAGGCGGACGTGAAGGCCGACGTGAAGGCCGAAGCCAAGCACGACAAGCACACCAAGAAGACCAAGTAAGCCGCGCAGCGCCCGGGCCGCCCCCTTGTGTGCCCGGACTGCGCTTTGCCGTGCGGCCTTGCGCCGCACGGTGCTTCTCATCAGGCTTACAAGGCGGCCGGAGCGATCGTTTCCGTTCCGCTGGCCCGCCGGCTGGAACGCTTCCAGGTCCAGGCAAACCCCACCCCGCCCGACACGCCCGTGTCGCGCAGATGCAGCGGACTGTCCCGGTTCGCCGCGCCGTGATAACTCTCGAGACGCAGGAAACCGAACAGCCGCAGGTCGCGGTTGATCCTGCGCGTCCCGAACACCCCGATCCGCGTCAACATCAGGCCCGCATCCGCCGCATAGGCCGGCCGCGCGGCGTTCGCGTACTGCGGCGCCACCTCGTAGAAATAGCGCTGGATGCGCCCGTTGCCGACGACGGCGCTCAGCTGGCCCTGGAAGGTCCAGGCCCCGCCCTCGCCGACGCGCTCGTAGACCAGGCGCGGCTCGAAGGTCCAGCCCTGCTGGCGCAACCCGCCCCTGGCCTCGATCACGGCCCGCAAAGGCAGTTCGGCGCGCAGCCGGGTCGAGCGGTCGATGTCGGCGATTTTCACCTTCAGGCGCGGACCGAATTCGAGCAGGGTGCCGAGGTCGGGCATGCCGGCGCGCACCTCGACGTCGTCGGAATCGGAAGGCAGCGCGCCGGCCAGCCCGACGTCGAACTCGACCCGGTCGGAATGGAACAGGCGTGCGCCAATGCCGGACTGGTCGGCGCGCAGCACCTCGCCGCGGTACAGGATGAAGGGCAGCGCGAGCAGGCGCGAGGAGCGGTCGTCGGCGCCCGGGTAGGCGGGCGTGGAAAGGCCGGCCGCGCCGATACCGATTTCCCATAGGGGAAGATTGCGTTCGTCGGATTGCGCGCTGGCGGAGAGCGGCAGGGCACAAGCGGCGCAACAGGCCGCCTTGAGGATGGAGTTCATGGCGCGAGGAAGGAATGGATGGTGTGCCGCATTCTAGCCAGAAGCCCTGCTTCGGCGCGCCGCGCAGATCAAGGCGGGCCCGGCACCACCTGCAGCTCGACCTCCCCCGCCGCCGCGGCGCCGGCCAGGTCGCCGTGTATGCGGCTGAGGTCCGCGCCTTCGCGCATGCCCATGAAGCAGGTGGCGCGGTTGCGGCCGCCCGACTTCGACAGGTAGAGGGCCAGGTCGGCCACGTTGACCGCGTCCATCCAGTCCTGGCCCGGCCAGGCCGGCCAGGCGATGGCGCCGGCCGAGGCGCGCACGGCAATCTCGCGGCCGTCGTGGAGCACCGGTTCGCGGCCCAGCGCGGCGAGCGCCTTGGCGGCGATCACCGGCAAGCCGCCGGACGAGACACCCGGCAACACCAGCACGAATTCCTCGCCGCCCCAGCGCACCACCGCGTCCTGCTCGCGCACCAGCGCGCTGAGGCGCGCGGCAACGGCCTTCAGCACCGCGTCGCCGGCGGCGTGGCCGTAGCTGTCGTTGATGCGCTTGAAGTAGTCGACGTCCAGCAGCAGCAAACCGACGGCGGCCTGGTAATGGCGGTCGCGCGAGCGGCCATGGACGGTGGCTTCCTGCTGCGTCATCAGCTGTTCGAAGTGGCGCCGGTTGAACACGCCGGTGAGCGGATCGTGCACGGATTGCGAGGCCAGCGCGGCATTGTCGACCAGCAGCGCCCGGTTACGGCGGCGCGCCTCGCGCAGCCACAGCACCAGCAGCACGGCCGACAGCAGCAGGACCAGCGCCAGCGCCACCCACAGGCGCTGCTGCCAGGCGCGGGCCGCCACTTCCGCATGCGCGCGGGCGTTCTGGAGCGACAGGCGCTCGATCTCGCGGTTCTTGCGCTCGGCGGAGAATTTCTCCTGCAGCTCGAGCACCGCTTTCTCGCGTTCGGCGGTGGTGATGTCGCCGGAGAGCTCGAGCACGCGCCGCAGCGCGGCCAGGGCTTCGCGGTGGCGGCCGGCGCGCTCCAGCACGTTCGCCTGTTCGGACAGCAGATCCACCACTTCGCGCCGGCCGCCCGCCTTTTCGGCCTGCGCCATCCCCTCCCGCATCAGCGCCATGCCTTCGTCGACGCGGCCGCTGCGCGCCAGGGCGCTGCCGCGGTTGCTCAAGGCAAAGGCGAGCCCCAGCTCGTCGTCCGACTGGCGCGCGAGCTGTTCGGCGGCCTGGGCTGCGGCGATCGCCTGCGCGTACTTGCCTTGGTGGATGTAGTAGGCCGAGAGATTGGATTGCGCGATCTGCGCGAGCGCCTCGGTGCCGGGCGTGCCGTCCGTGATGCGCAAGACGTCGAGCAGGGCCTGGTATTCCTTGCCGGATTGCTTGAGCGTGCCATAGGCATAGCTCTGGTTGATGCGGGCCTGCGCCATTGCAAAGCGGAAGCCGATGCGCTCGGCGAGCGCATAGCTGTCCTCCACCACGCGCAAGCCGCTCGCCATGTCTCCGCGCGCGAAGTGCACGCCCGCCAGCGCGTTCATCAGGCGCGCTTCGGAGGACCGCAGCCCGGCCCGCTCCGCCGCCTCCACCGCCTGCAGCCCCAGGACCAGGGCCGCCGCATCCTCGCCCAGCAAGGCGCGCGCGCGCGCCAGCGCGCCCAGGCGCAAGGCCTCGAAACGCAGGTCGCGGGAGGCCGGCAGCGCGGCCAGCCGGTCCAGCAAGGCTTGAATCGCCCCGCGCTCGTTGGCCAGGTCCGCCCGTCCGATCTTCAGGGCCAGCAGATGGGGGCCGCAGGCGGGGCAGCGCCCGCTTTCCGCCAGCCGCTCCAGCTGCCCGATGGCGGCGTCGAGCTCCCGCTTGTGCTGGCCGTGCACGGCCAGCAGGGCCAGCGTGGTGTGGTAGCGGAGTTGCTGGGCGACGGGCGCGGCGGGGCCGGGACGGTCTTGCGCCGCTTGCAGGCGCTGGATCGCCAGCAGCGGCGAAGCGTAACCGTGCCGGTCGAGATCATCGAGTGCCGCCGCCACGTTTTCGGCGGCCGCCAGTCCGCTGGCGCACAGCAGCGCCGTCGACAGCAAGACCGGCAGCATGCGGCGCCAATGCGCCATGCCGAAGGCCGCTAAGAAATCAGGAAGAAAGAGCATGCTGGCGCGCGAGGCGATATTGTCCCGCACGCATTCTAGCGCCGAGCGGATCCGCCCGGCATTTTGTAGCCAACAGGAAAGCCTGCCGGCCATTCCCGCGGTCAAGCCTTCTCGGGGAAGATCGCCTGCAGCAGCGCCGCCAGGTTATACCCGCCCTTGATCAGCTGGGTCTTGGCGACCGCCGAGCTCGGCACCGGGTAGTTGGCCGGCACTTCCAGCGCGAAGGTGTAATAGGTCTCGCCCTTCTTGCTGGTCTGCGGGGTCAGCTTGCCCGGCACCACGTCGGCATAGGCCAGCTTCGACACCACCAGCGCGTCGTCCGCCCACTGGTAGGGCCAGGTCATCGGGTCGCCCTTGGCGGGAACGACCTGCGGATTGCTCGCGATCGCGGCCTGCGCGAACTGTTCCGGGGTCTTGACCTGGATGCGGCGGAAGGCATAGTCCACCGTGGTGCTGTCCCAGTACGAGTGGAAAGGCTTGGTCAGCGCCTTCGGCACGCCTTCCTTGACCGGCGCCGGGTCGCCCGGCGGAATCAGGCCCGCGGCCAGGCCGGCGAGCCTGGCGTCGTCCAGCAGCAGGTTGTTGCCGCCGCGCGAATCGAAGATCGTGGCCTCGTCCACTTCGGCGTGGGTCTTCGGCACCACGAACTTGCCGTCCTTGCTGACAAACGCCGCGCCCACGTGCAGCGGCTGGTGGATGTCGCCCGCGAAGTGGGCCAGCAGGATCAGGGCCTGGCGCTTGCTGAACTTGTGCGGGTTCAGGGCAGGATCGGTCTTGCCCTGCAGGACCGCGATGCACTGCTTGAGCGTCTGCACGATGTCGACTTCCGAGGTGCCCACGCCGTGGTCATGGTACTTCTCCAGCTGGAAGGGCACGTCGGTGTAGTGGTACTCGCTGTGCTTCGGATTGCCGTTCACGTACTCGACCATCTCCGGGGTCTGCGGGCCGCAGTAGCTGCCCTTCACGCAGTCGGCCCAGTTGGCGATCGATTCGAGCGTCTCGCCCGGCTGCAGGAGCGCGGCGATCTGCTGCTGGGCGTAGCTGCCCTTGAGCAGCCTGTCGGCGATGGCGCCCACGGCGCGGTGGCCGTCGCGGCCCCAGGCCATGGCGTCGAAGGAGGCGAAGGCGCTGGTCAGCGCCAGCACGCATGCGAGTTTTTTCATGATGTTTCCTTGATCGGGTGATGGCGCGCCTGGTTCAGCTTCGATTAATTCAGCTTCAGGATGCGCGCCGGGGCGGGGGCCAGCGCGGCGCCCTGCCCTTCGTTCTTTTTCAGGTAGTCGGTGAAGGCGTCCAGGTCCAGCAGGCCGGTTTCGACGCGCTTGCCGCCCTTGGAGAATTCCGGGAAGTTGTCGCCGCCTTCGGCGAGGAAGTTGTTGGCGACCACGCGGTAAGTCTTGCCGTCCTCGATCGCCACGCCGTTCAGTGTGATGCTGCCCGGGACCACGCGGCTGCCGACGGGACGCTTTTCATCCCATTGGTAGCTGAAGCCCTGCGATACCTGGAGCATCGAGGTGTCGGAGGCGGCCGGGCGCGCCCACTGCTGTTCCAGCAGCGTGCGCAGCTGGGCGCCCGTCAGGTCCATCACCACCAGCGTATTGCCGAACGGGAGCACGGCCTGGGTCTGGCCGAAGCTGGCCACCTTGTCCTCGCCCGCTTCCAGGTCCTTGCGGATGCCGCCTTCGTTCATGAAGCCGATCTGGGCGCCCTGCTCGCGCGTGGCGGCCAGCACGGCGTCGGCGATCACCCCGCCCAGGGCCGATTCGCCCGCCTCGTTCTTCTTGCGCAGCACCGGCGCGCTGCCCAGCTTCGCCATCGGGCGCGCCAGCGCGGCGCGGCTGCCTTCCTTGACCTTGGCCACGAAGGCCGCGATGCGTGGGTCGGCCGGGTACAGGTCCGGGGTCATGACGACGTTGCTGGCCTGCAGATCGCTCACCGTGTCGGTGCGCGGATCGACCTTCATCGAAATGCGCGTCAACAGGTGGCCGGCGGTCGCCGCCTGGGTCACGGTGCGGCCGTCGACCTGGCACAGGAAGCCCTGGTGGGTATGGCCCGAGATCACCAGCTTGATCGCGGGGTCGAGCTTCCTGGCGATGTCGACGATAGCGCCTTCCAGGCCAGTGCAGCCCGGCTGCAGCGGCGCTTCCTTCGTGGTGCCGCCTTCGTGCACCAGCGCGACGATCACGTCGGCGCCTTGCGCGCGCATGGCGGGAACCGCCTTGTTGATCGCCTCGGCCTCGTCGCCGAACTTCAGGCCGGCGATACCCGAGGCCATCACGACCGAGTCGGCGCCCTGCAGCACCACGCCCACCAGGCCGACCTTCACGCCCTTCACTTGCTCGATGCGGAAGGCCGGGATGAAGGGCTTGCCGGTGGCGCTGTCGATCACGTTGGCGGCCAGGTAGGTGAACTTCGCGCCCTTGAAGTCCTTGCTCATCTGGCAGGCCTTGGCGGGACGGGGCGAGTCGCAGCCGCCATGCTGCTGGCGCAGCAGTTCCTTGCGGCCGGCGTCGAATTCGTGGTTGCCGACCGCGCTCGCGCGCAGGTCCAGCATGTTCATCGCCTCGATGGTCGGCTCGTCGGCCCACAGCGAGGACATGGCCGGGCTGCCGCCCACCAGGTCGCCGGCGGACACGAACAGCAGTTCCGGGTCTTCCTTGCGCCAGGCTTGCAGCGCCGCCGCGACCGCCTCGAGGCCGCCGGCGCGGATCGCCTTTTCCTTCGCGCCGTCGGCCCCGGTCGGGACGTAGCGGCTCGCCTCGATGTTGCCGTGGAAGTCGTTCATGGCGACCAGGTTGATGGTCACCGGGCCCTGGCTGGCGGTGCTGGCGCAGCCGGCCAGCAGCAATGCCAGCGCGAGGGGGGAAAGGCGTGCGCAAGCGCTTCGCGAAACGGTCATGAAATCCTCTGTCTATGCAAACGACCTGCCCTGCGGCGGCCGTGAAGCGACGAATTATGGCACGCCCCCGCGGCGCCGGAAATCCTTACAGCAGCCCGGCGTGGCATCGTGCCCACTCACCTTATAAAAGAAAAACGGCCGGTGTTTCCACCGGCCGTCCTGGCTTGCTTCAAGCGGCGAATTCGATGCTTAGAATTCGTACTTGACGGTCGCCTGGATCGCCCACTGCGACTCGCCCTTCGACTGGCGGACGTTCAGGTCTTCCACGTTGTTACGCACGGCGTAGACGTAGCGGCCCTGTGCATCCAGGCCGACGTAGTCGACGAAGCTGCGCGCCTGGGCGCCAGCCGACTGGAAGCCCACTTCCTCGATACGGCCCCACTTCTTGTTCAGCAGGTTGCCGAAGTTCAGGATGTCGAGTGCGAAGCTGGCCTTGTGCTTCTTCATGAAGCCCGGCAGTTCCTGGGTGATCTTCACGTCGAAGCTGTTGGTCCACGGCGAGAAGTCGCTGTTACGCGCCACCACGCCGCCGATTGCCTTGCGCAGTGCCTTGTTCGAGTTGACGATGTCCCAGAACTTGGTCTCGTTGGCCTTGTTGGTCGCGGTGTCGCCGTAGAACACGACTTCGCCCGAGCCCATGCCTTTCGGGATGTACATCAGGTCGTTGCCGGCCAGGCCGTCGCCGTTCAGGTCGTTGTTGAAGGTCCAGCTGTACGGCTTGCCTTCACGGCCTTCATAGAACACGCCCAGACGGGTGCGGTATTCGCCGAAGAACTTCTTCTCCCACGACAGGCGGGCGTTGATACGGTCCTTCACCAGGTAGGAGGAGTTCGCGGCGACTTCCTCGTTCGGGTTGAAGACCGAGCGGCCCGACCAGTTCGAGTTCGAAGTCGACGAGGTCAGCGGCGACACTTCGGTTGCCTTGGTGTGGGTGTAGGCCACCGACCAGCCGAAGCCCTTGCGGGTCGGGCTCGTCAGCGACAGGGTCACCAGCTGGGCGTCGCCCTTGCTGGTGCGCTGGGCCATCAGCACGTTGCCGTAGTCGCGGTTCGACAGGGCCTTGTTGGTGGTGGTGCAGCGGCTCGCCACGGTCACGGCGTTGTTGGTGAACGAGTAGCAGCTCGCATCCAGGCCGTTGGCGTTCCAGTACAGCTGACGGCCGTCGACGCCGGTACGGGTCGGTGCGCCGATGTTCAGGTTCTGGTAGAAGATCGCGTCCTTGTTCTCGGTCGCCAGCAATTCGGCGCCGAACACCAGGCCGTACCATGGCAGCTCATGATCGAAGGCCAGGTTGGCTTTCCAGATCGACGGCTGCTTCAGGCCAGGGGCCAGGACGTCGACGTTGGCGGCCGGGGTGGCGCCGGTCACGGTCTTCTGTGCGTCCGGATCCGGGCTGAAGGTGCCGTCGGTCGCCGGGCACTTGGTCGCGCCGGAGCCCGAGCAGGTGATGATGCGGGTAGCGACGCCCGGGTTCGAGAACGGGTTCGACATCCACACGGTCGCTGCCGCGCCCTGGAACAGGCCGGCGCCGCCGCGCACTTGCATCATGCGCGCCGAATCGAACTTGTAGTTGAAGCCCACGCGCGGCTGCCACAGCTTGTTGCCGTCGAAGGTGCGGGTGTTGTCGACGCCGAAGCCGCCGGTCTGGCGGGCGAAGGTGGCCGGGTTGCCTGCAACGGTCGGCTGTGCGGCGGCGGTATTGCGCAGCGGGGTGTTGTCCACGCCGGTCACGTCCAGGCGCACGCCTGCGTTGATGGTCAGGTTCTTGTTGACGCTCCAGTTATCCTGCAGGAAAACGCCGGTGTTCTTCATCGTGAACTGGGCGATCGCGTTGCTCAGCGAACCGCCTGCGACCGGCATCTGCACGGTGTACGACGACGGACGGCCACGGGTGAAGTTTTCGTAGACGGCGTTTTCGATCTGCGCGGCGGTGCCGGTCGAGCAGTTGACGGTGCCGAAGGTGTAGGTGAAGTTGTTATCGCACTGGAAGGTGTAGTTGCCGAACACGTTCTGCAGGAACGCGTTGTACACCTCGTTCTTGGTGAAGTCCGCGCCGGCCTTGAACTCGTGGTCGCCCCACAGGTAGTTGGCGCCTGCGTACAGGTCCAGGGTCTTGGTGCCCAGGACGTTGTTGTGGCGGCTGTTCTCGGTGCCGGTGTTCAGGAAGCGGCTGCCGGTGCGCGAGCCGGCCGGTGCGTCCGACGGCAGCGGGCCGGTGAACTGGAAGGACATGGTCGGCAGGCGAGCATTGTTCTTCGGCACCGAGTCATAGTCGCGCAGCGAGGCCTTGAATTCCGTCGAGAAGTCCGCGGTCCAGTCCGAGAACACCTGGGCGACCATGGTCTCGATGCTCTTTTCCTGGTTGTAGAACTGCGAGCTCAGGGACACGCCGGTCTGCGAGAAGCCCGGGTAGATCGGCTCTTTCTGGTCGGTCTTCGAGTAGCGGAAGTTCGCGCGGTGGTCGTCGCTGATGTTCCAGTCGAACTTGATGGTGCGCTCTTCGGTGGTCATGTTCGAGCCGGCCGGCACGTCGGTGCCGCCCAGATCGATGCCCCAGGTGTCCTTGGCGATCTGCTGCAGGCGCGAGATCTGGTTCGGGCTGATCGGCACGGTGGTGCCGGTGCCGGTGCCGATGGCGCCGAAGTCGGGCGCCGAGCGGCTGCTCTTGTGGTTTTCGGCCAGGGCGAAGAAGAACAGGCGGTCCTTGACCAGCGGGCCGCTGGCCCAGATGCCCTTGGTATTTTCCTTGAAGGCCGGGGCTTCGGTGTAGTCGCCGGTGGTGGCGTTGAAACGGTCGCCGACCAGGTTGTCGTCACGGGTGACGTAGTAGGCGCCGCCGTGGTACACGTTGGTGCCCGACTTGGTGACGGCGTTGACGTTGGCGCCGGTGTAGCCGCGCTGGGTCACGTCGTAGTTGGCCACGTTCACCTGCACCGAGGCGATGGCTTCCATCGAGATCGGCTGGCGGGCGGTCGGGCTGCCGTTGGCTTCCAGGCCGAAGGTGTCGTTCACGGCCACGCCGTCGATGGTCATCGAGTTGTAGCGCGAGTTCTGGCCGGCCACCGACATTTCGCCACGCTCTTTGTCGGTCTGCGACACGCGCGGGTCGATACGCGCGAAGTCCTGCAGGTTGCGGTTGATCGATGCCTGGGTTTCCAGGTCGGCGCGGCTGATCGCGGTGACCGCACCCATGGTGTTGCGCGAGAAGATTTCCGAGCGTGCGGCGGAGCCGGTCACGGTCACGGTCTGCATCTTCTGGCCCAGGGTGGCGTCGACCGCTGCGGTCTCGGCCAGCTCGACGAACACGTTTTCGCGGCGCTCGGTGACGCCGTCCTTCGTGATAATGATCGTGTAAGGACCGCCCACGCGCAGGCCGCGTGCAACGTAACGGCCTTCCGCGTCAGTGGTGACATTGCTGACAGAACCCGACTCGGCGTGAACGATCGACACCTGGGCGCCGGCTGCCGGCTTGCCGTCGGCGTTCGAAATACGGCCGCCGATGGCCGAGGTGGTGTTCTGTGCAAACGACGGCGACGCCGCCAGTGCAACCGACAAAGCCAGCGCCAACTTGGTGAGCCGGATCTGTTGTTGAGTGATCATCGATAACCCCAAAAAGAACTAATAGTTATATACGGGAACCCGGCGGGCCCCTCTTTCAGTACTGCAAACCTTATTTGCTGCTGGACCGGCGGCCTACCTGCTGGCGGCGGCGATTGTAGCGTTCCTATATGACAACGAAGTTACGAGCTGGGCAACATCTACACTAAGCCATATTACTTTCGGCAATATGCATTAGTGTCAACAAGCGGGCAAATTCGTTTTCGCTAAGTTATTTATATGTTCGAGATATAAATGGCCTGTGCGCCGTTGTAATTACGCTACAACGCGGGTGTTTCCTCAAGCAAATTCCAAGGCGGGATTATACGTATCGCGAAATAGACGGAAATTTTTTTGATGAAAAATTCACCAAAGCAGGCAGAAGACGCAATTTTTTGTAGCGGGATGGCCACAAATATTGACTTATAGACAATTAGTGATCGAAAAGTCACTAATCCGGCGTAACCGGCAGGCGGTCCGGGCGGGGCGCCCGGACCGTGTAGGAAGACTCAACGCGCCCGCTTGGCGGACCTTGCCAGGGCCGCGATGCCGGCCTCGAAAGCAGTGAAACGCTGGTCCAGCTGGCGGGTCAGGCGTTGCTTTTCCGCCACTGGCAGGAAGGCGTAGCGGATGCTGTTGTACGAGGCCTTCTTCATTTCCGCATAGCCCGGCTTGTAGCGGCTGGCGAACAGCACGTACTCGTTCGACAGCGTGTGGCGGGTCACGCCGGCGTCGTCGGTCGAGATCACGTAGGGCACGCCGTATTGACGGTAGAGGTTGATCGGGTGGTTCGCCCCTTCGATGCCGCTGATGAAGGCATTCGAGGTCAGGTTGATCTCGACCGGGATGTCGTCCTCGCGCATCTTCTTCATGATCGCCGGCGCATTGGTCTCATGCACCAGGTCGAGGCCATGGCCGATGCGCTGGGCGCCCGCCACCACCAGGGCCTGGTCGATGTGGAACTTCAGGCCTTCCGGCGGCACGTCGCCCATCGCCAGCTCGCCTGCGTGCATCGCGACCTTCACGTCCGGGTACCTGGCGCGCAGGAAGCGGAACATCTTCATGTGCAGCGCATAGTCGCGCATCGCGATGTGGCTGCTTTCCTGGCCGACGATGTTGACGCCGACGATCTTGTCGCTCGCCACGTCCGACTTGAAGGCGGCCATCATCGACGAGAACACCAGCGAAGGGCTCATCAGGCGGAACACATAGGTCTGGTAGCGCATGGTGAAGCGCTCGTCGTCGATGCCTTCGGCCGACTCGTGGACGGTGCCCACGAACTTGTGGATCGACTTGTTGAAGCCCTCGTCCTTGTCCAGGGCGGCCCAGGCGGCGGCCAGCTGGGCGTCGAGCGCGGCGTCGTTGTTCGCGTTGGCTGCGGCCTGCCTGTCGAATTCGGGATTCGGCAGCGCCGGCGCCGACTTGAACATGGTCTCGATGTAGCCGACGTTTTCGGCGATGGCGCGCTTCTTGAGTTCCTGCAGGCCTTCGCGGAAGTTGCTGTTCGAGACCGGGCCGAAGAAGCCGAAGGTCTGGAAGAACAGGCGGTCCGGCGGCGGCTGCAGCGCGCCGTGGTTGCCGAAGTCCTTGTTCGACCAGCGCTGCAGCAGCTCGCGCCAGGTGTGGTCGTCGGCATAGATCTCGGCGCCCGTCAGGCAGGTGCGCTCCGCGACCGGCTTGGCGCGTTCCGCGGCGATGACTTCCTTTTTCGTCTCGATCTGGTAGGTCTGCTTGCTCACGCAATAGCCCTGCTTGTCGACGAAGTCGATGTATTGCTCGACGTAGATCGCGCCGGAATAGTGGTGGTGCAGGTCGCCGCCCTTGGGCATGCGGGTAAAGAACAGGGTCAACTCGGCCAGCTTCGGCTCGCCCGCGATCAGGGAGGCGTAGTGTTTGGCGGTGACGGTTTCGTTGGCTTTCGCGGCCGGGCCCTTGGCCAGGACCGGCTGGGCGGCGACGGCCAGCGCCAGCATCGCGCCGGCGGTCAGGTATTTGCTCATATGGTGCTTTCTGGTGGAGGGCGCGGATGGCGCCGGGATCGCGGCAACTCTAACTGCTTCGTTCAAGGTTGGCAATATTGATGGGTTTGAGCTGACGCTGATCACGCAAACCTGGATCCCGGCCTTCGCCGGATGACGGTCTTTAGGCCAACACATTTCTGCACGTCTTCCCCGCGCAGGCGGGGACCCAAGTTCACTCACCCCGCCCGTGCACCTTGTTCCCACCCGAATACGTCGCCGCCACCGTCCGATCATCCCCCAGCAGCGCCAGCGCAAACAGCAGCTCCTCGAGCGAGTTGCAGTGCGACGTGCGCCGCGCCATCAGCGGCGTCGCCTTCGGATCCAGCACCACGAAGTCCGCCTCCGCCCCTTGCGCGAAGCTGCCGATCGTGTCCTCCAGCCGCATGCTGCGCGCAGCGCCCAAGGTGGCCAGGTAGAACATGCGCAGCGCCGGCAGGTAGCTGCCCTTCAGGCGCGCCACCTTATACGCCTCGTTCATGGTCTGCAGCATCGAGAACGAGGTCCCCGCCCCCACGTCGGTCCCGAGCGAGAGCAGCGCCTTCGCGCCGTCCGCGCGCTCGAAGTCGAACAGGCCGCTGCCCAGGAACAGGTTGGAAGTCGGGCACACCGCCGCCGCCGACCCGGTGGCCGCCATGCGCGCGAAGTCTTCGTCGTCGAGCCAGATGCAGTGGCCGAACAGCGCGCGCGGGCGCATCAGCCCAAAGCGTTCGTACACGTCCAGGTAGCTGCGCGCCTCCGGATACAGCTCGCCCACCCAGCGGCACTCGTCCTTGTTCTCCGACACGTGGGTCTGGATGAAGGTGTCCGGGTACTGGGCCGCCAGCTCGCCGGTGAGCTTGAGCTGGGCCTCGGTCGAGGTCGGGGCGAAGCGCGGCGTGATCGCATACAGCGAGCGGCCGCGCTTGTGCCACTTGTTGATCAGGGCTTCGCTCTGGCCCAGGTCGCCCTCGAGGTCGCGCAGGAAGTCCGGGCAGTGGCGGTCCATCAGCACCTTGCCGGCCACCATGCGCAGGCCGCGCGCCTCGCTGGCCTCGAAGAAGGCGTCGACCGAGCCCGGATGCACGGTGCAGTAGACCACGGCGGTGGTGGTGCCGCAGCGCAGCAGCTCGTCGAGGAAGAACTCGGCGGTCGAACGCGCATGCGCCGGGTCCTCGAAACGGCGCTCGGTCGGGAAGGTGTAGGTCTCCAGCCAGGGCAGCAGGCCCGGGGCCGGCGAGGCGATCATGTCGGTCTGCGGGTAATGCAGGTGGGTGTCGATGAAGCCGGGCGTGATCAGCTTGCCGCGGTAGTCGACGGGCTCCAGCCCTGGCGGCAGGGTGGATGCGAGCTGCGCGTAATCGCCGGCCGCCTTGACCTTGCCGTCTTCGACGACCAGCAGGCCGTCCTCGTGCCAGGCATAGGCCTTCTCGTCGAAAGCCGGGTCGGCGTGAAAATGCAGCAAGCTCGCACGGTAGGCTTGCACGTGTTGCGGTGCGGTGGACATCAGTTGGATTCCGAAGAAGGTTCAGGGTGCGCGGCCGCTTCCCACAGGGACAGCAGCTGGGCCGCGACGGAGGCCGCGATCACGGCCGGCGCCTTGCCGGCAATGCCGGACAGGCCGATGGGACAGACCATGGCCTCGAGGCGCGTTTCGAGGATGCCGCGCTCGCGCAGGCGGTGCTCGAACTGGCGGCGCTTGGTATCGGAGCCGATCAGGCCATACCAATCCTGCCAGGGACGCGACAGTATCGCGTGCGACAGGCGCAGGTCAAGTGCATGGCTGTGGGTCATGACCAGGAAGGTGGTTCCGCGTGGCGCTTTTTCAACAAGCGCCTCCGGCGTGTCGGTCGCCTCGACCGTCACGTTGGCGGGCACGCCGGCCGGGAAGGCGTGTTGAAAGACCTCCTCGCGCTCGTCGACCCAGGTCACGCGGCAGGGCAGCTCGCCCAGGGCGCGCACGATGGCCGCGCCCACGTGGCCGGCGCCGAACAGCATCAGGTGGGCGCGCGGCGCCAGCACGGCGTCGACCAGCCAGCGCCGCCCGCCCGCATCGAGCAGCACGTGGGTGCCCGCGTCGAAGGCGAAAGCCGGACCGGCTTCGCCGGCCAGCAGGCGCCCGTGGCCGTCGAACAGTCCCCACTGCGGCTCGCCGTCGAGCGCCACCAGACGCCAGCTGTCTTCGTTGCGGCGCGCGCCGAGCAGCGCCAGCTGGTCCGCGTCCACCGGCTCGAAGGCGAGATAGGCGATGCCGCCGCAGCACTGGCCCAGGCTGGGGCCGAGCGGGAAGCGTTCCAGGCAGGCCTTGGCACCGGCTTCGCGCAACATGGCGCGCGCGATGTCGAGGGCGCGGTGTTCGAGATGGCCGCCGCCGATGGTGCCGAGGAAGCCGTCCGCTTCTACCCGCATGCGCGCGCCCGGTTCGCGCGGCACGGATCCTTCCACGCGCGCGACGGTCACGAGCACCGCGGGGATATCCGGTGCGGCTGTCAGCCAGTCTTCCATTCAAGCGCCCTGACTGGTTGCGGCTTCGACGGCGGCGACGGCCCTGAGGATCTCCTCGCAGGTCGCCGGCGCGTTCAGCGGCGGATTCACCTTGTGCCCGCCCACCGCCGAGATGGCGTCGCGGATCGCGAAGAACACCGAGAACGGCAGCAGCAGCGGCGGCTCGCCCACGGCCTTGGAGCGGTGGATGCTGTTCTCGACGTTGGCGTTCTCGAACAGCTTCACGCGGAAGTCCTCCGGGCAGTCCGACACGCCGGGGATCTTGTAGGTCGAGGGCGCGTGGGTCATCAGCTTGCCGGAGGCGTTCCACCACAGCTCCTCGGTGGTGAGCCAGCCCATGCCCTGGATGAAGGCGCCTTCGACCTGGCCGATGTCGATGGCGGGATTCAGCGAGCGGCCGGCGTCGTAGAGCGCGTCCGCGCGCACCAGCTTCCATTCGCCGGTGAGGCTGTCGACCACCACTTCCGACACCGCCGCGCCGTAGGCGTAGTAGGAGAACGGATGGCCGGTCATGGTCTTGGGGTCCCAGTGCAGGCCCGGGGTGGCGTAGAAGCCGTCGGACCACAGCTGCACCCGCGCCAGGTAGGCCTTGGCGACCAGTTCGCCGAAGGGCAGCGCCAGGCCGTTCACGAACACGGTGTCGGCCGCGAAGCGCACTTCGTTGGCCTCGCCGCCGTACTGCTGGGCGGCGAACGCCGCCAGGCGCTCGCGGATGGTGCGCGCCGCATCCTGGGCCGCCTTGCCGTTCAGGTCCGCGCCGGTGGAGGCGGCGGTGGCCGAAGTGTTGGCGACCTTGCCGGTATGGGTGGCGGTGGCGCGCACCCGCCCCAGGTCCACGCCCAGCTCGTGGGCCACGACCTGCATCACCTTGGTGTTGATGCCCTGCCCCATCTCGGTGCCGCCGTGGTTCACCAGGATCGAGCCGTCCACGTAGACGTGCACCAGCGCGCCCGCCTGGTTCAGGTGGGTGACGTTGAAGGCGATGCCGAACTTGACCGGCGTGAGCGCCAGGCCTTTCTTGAGCACCGGGCTGCCGGCGTTGAACTGCTGGATAGCGGCGCGGCGCGCGCGGTATTCGCTGCTGCCCTCCAGCTCCGCCACCAGTTCGTGGATCACGTTGTCGACGATTTCCTGGCCATAGGGCGTGACGTTGCGCTCGCTGCGGCCGTAGAAATTCAGGCGCCGGATGTCGAGCGGGTCGCGGCCCAGGTTGCGCGCGATCTCGTCGATCACGTACTCGATGGCGATCGCGCCCTGCGGCCCGCCGAAGCCGCGGAAGGCGGTGTTCGACTGGGTGTTGGTCTTGCCGCAGGCGGCGCGGATCTCGACGTCGGACAGGTAATAGGTGTTGTCGAAGTGGCAGACGGCGCGCGTGGCCACCGGCCCCGACAGGTCGGCCGAGAAGCCGGCGCGCGAGACCATGTCGACCTTGGCCGCGACGATGCGTCCCGACTCGTCGTAGCCGACTTCGTACAGGTAATGGAAGCAGTGGCGCTTGCCGGTGACCAGCATGTCGTCGTCGCGGTCGGCGCGCAGCTTGACCGGGCGGCGCAGGCGCGCGGCCGCGATGGCGGCGGCGGACGCCCACAGGGCCGATTGCGATTCCTTGCCGCCGAAACCGCCGCCCATGCGCCGGCACTCCACGGTCACGTGGTGCGAATGCAGGCCCAGCGCATGCGCGACCACGTGCTGCATCTCGCTCGGGTGCTGGGTCGAGCAGTAGACGTGCATGCCGCGGTCCTCGCCCGGCACCGCGTAGGCGATCTGGCCTTCGAGGTAGAACTGTTCCTGGCCGCCGACATACAGCTCGCCCTTGACTACCTTGGGTGCACGGGCAAATGCCTGCTCGGCGTCGCCGCGCGCCAGGCGCATCGGCGGCAGCACATAGGATTGGGCGGTGCGCGCTTCCTGCGGCGTCATGATCGCCGGCAGGTCTTCGTAGGTGACCTGGGCCAGGCGCGCCGCGCGGCGCGCGTTGTCGTGGGTGTCGGCGACCACGATGAAGATCGGCTGGCCGACATACTGCACCAGCCCGTCGGCCAGGATCGGATCGTCGTGGATGATGGGGCCGCAGTCGTTGGTGCCGGGGATGTCGGCGGCGCCCAGGACCGCGACCACGCCGCGGCTGGCGCGCACCGGTTCCAGGTCGATGGCGGCGATGCGCGCATGCGCGCGCGCCGACAGGCCGAGGGCGGCGTGCAGGGTGCCTGCGAGCTCGCGGATGTCGTCGGTATAAGTGGCCTGGCCGAGCACGTGCAGCTCGGCGGAATCGTGGAAGCGGGCGCGGCCCACTTCCTTCCAGGTCTTCAGTTCAGGCACAACGCTATCGTTCATGCTGCACTCCCTGCCGCCGCGAAGGCGTTGACGCTGCTTGCCGGCAGCGGATCAATGGTGCGCGTCTCGAACCAGAAGCGGCGCAGCAGGTTCCGGGCGGCCTGCATGCGGTAGCTGCTGGAGGCGCGCATGTCGGACAGCGGCGCGTAATCCTGGGCCAGCGCGGCCATGGCCGCGCGCAGCGTGTCCTCGTTCCACGGCTTGCCCGCCAACAGGGCTTCCGCCGTGCTCGCGCGCTTGGGCGTGGCGGCCATGCCGCCGAAGGCGATGCGCGCGCTGGCGATGGTGTCGCCGATCAGGGTGAAGGCGAAGGCCGCGCACACCGCCGAGATGTCCTGGTCGAAGCGCTTGGCCAGCTTGTAGGTGCGGAAGCGCACGCCGGGGCGCGGCAGCGGTACGCGCACGGCCTGCACGAATTCGCCCGCACGCAGGTCCTTCTGCTGGTAGCCGAGGTAGAAGTCTTCCAGCGCCAGCACGCGCTGGCCGCCGCCGCTGCCCAGCACCACCTGGGCGCCGAGGGCGATCAGCCAGGGCATGGAGTCGCCGATGGGCGAGCCGTTGGCGACATTGCCGCCCAGGGTGCCCGCGTTGCGGATCGGGAGCGAGGCGAAGCGCTGCCGCAGTTCGGACAGCTCGTCCGGATAATGGCGGCACGCGGCCGCATAAGCGTCTTCCAGGCTGACGCCGGCGCCGATCTCCAGCATGCCCTCGTTTTCCCGGATGCCTTGCAGGGCTTCGACCTGGCCCAGGTAGATCACATCGTCCAGCATGCGCATCTGCTTGGTGACCCACAGGCCGACGTCGGTGGACCCGGCCAGCAGCACGGCCGTCGGATGCCCGGCGCGCAGGCTTGCGAGTTCTTCGAGGGTGCGCGGCACGTGGAAGCGCTGGCCGTGGGCGGTGTAGGAAAAGCCGTGGCTGCGCTGCAGGCCGCGCAGGCGCTCGGCCAGCGCGGCGCGGTCGAAAGCGGCCGGCGGCAGCTCGGCCATGCGGCGCGCGGCCTCGATGATGGGACGGTAGCCGGTGCAGCGGCACAGGTTGCCCGACAGCGCATCGTCGATCTGGCAGCGGGGAGCCGGCTTGCCTTCCTGTTTCAGGTACATGCCCCACAGCGACATCGCGAAACCCGGGGTGCAGAAGCCGCACTGGGAACCATGGCATTCGACCAGGGCCTGCTGCACCGGGTGCAGCGTGCCGTCGGGCTGCTGCAGATCCTCGACCGAGAACAAGGCCTTGCCGTCCAGCGTGGGCGTGAACTGGATGCAGGAATTCACCGCCTTGAGCCTGACCTCGCCGTCTTCCAGCGAGCCGATCACCACGGTGCAGGCGCCGCAGTCGCCCTCGGCGCAGCCTTCCTTGGTGCCGGTGCAATGCAGGTCCTCCCGCAGGTGCTGCAGGATGGTTTGCGTGGGCGCCGCGTCACGGATTTCGTGGACGGCTCCGCGGTAGAAGAATCGGATCGGTTCGGACATGCTGGTCTCGCAGTGAAATTCAAACGCGCAAGGGCGGAAGGCTAGCATCCACGGCCGTCCTTCATATAATCAAAATCCGATATTGCTTATAATCAAAATCCAATATCAAGATTCAGATGCACACTTCATTCTACGTAAGGGTGCACGCTTTTCCAGTGATTCGCGATATCGATGCGGCGCGCGACCCAGACATGCTGGTGGCGCTGCACGTAGTCGAGGAAGCGCGCCAGCGCCGCCGCCCGCGCCGGCCGGCCGACCAGGCGGCAATGCAGGCCGATCGACAGCATCTTGGGCCGGTTCAGCCCTTTCGGATCGCCTTCCGCGTACAGCACGTCGAAGGCGTCCTTCAGGTAATCGAAGAACTGGGTGCCGGAATTGAAGCCCTGCATGGCGGCGAAGCGCATGTCGTTGGTGTCGAGCGTGTAGGGCACCACCAGGTGCGGGCTCGTGTGCAGGGCGCCGTCCGGCCCGGTGTGCTCGACCCGCTGCCAGAACGGCAGGTCGTCGCCGTAGTGGTCGGCGTCGTAGGCGAAACCGCCGTGCTCGACCACCAGGCGCCGGGTGTTGGGCGAATCGCGCCCCGTGTACCAGCCCAGCGGCGGTTCGCCGGTCAGTTCGCGGATGATGTCCACCGCCTCGCGCATGTGGGTGCGCTCGGTGGCTTCGTCCACGTTCTGGTAGGAGATCCAGCGCAGGCCGTGGCAGGCGATCTCGTGGCCCAGTTCGCGGAAGGCGGCCACCGCCTCCGGATTGCGCCTGAGCGCCATCGCCACCCCGAACACGGTCAGCGGCAGGCCGCGTTCCTCGAACAGGCGCAGCACCCGCCACAGGCCGGCGCGCGAGCCGTATTCGTAGAGCGACTCCATGCTCATGTGGCGCATCGGGAAGGCGCTGGCGCCGATGATCTCGGACAGGAAGGTTTCCGAGGCCGGGTCGCCGTGCAGCACGCTGTTCTCGCCGCCCTCCTCGTAGTTCAGCACGAACTGCAGGGCGATCCGGGCGCCGTCCGGCCATTGCGGATGGGGAGGATGGCGGCCGTAGCCGACCAGGTCGCGCGGGTAATTCGCGTAGGTGTCCATTGGAAAGCGCCTGAGGTGGGTATATCGGCGATCATATATTGCTGGAAGCACAACGGTATATGATTGCCCGCATACGGCAATTCATCGATCACATATAGGAGCCTTATGGGAAAACTGTCCACCCACGTCCTCGACACCGCGCACGGCCGTCCGGGCGCCGGGGTCAAGGTCGATCTGTATGCCATCGATGCCTGTGGCCGCACCCTGGTCAAGAGCGCGCTCACCAACCAGGACGGACGCTGCGCCGCGCCCCTGCTCGAAGGCGCCCAGCTGCGCGCCGGCCAGTACGAGCTGGTGTTCCATGCGGGCGACTATTTCGCCGCCCAGGGCGTGGAACTGCCCAGCCCGCGCTTCCTCGACCGGGTGACGATCGCCTTCGGCGTCTTCGACCCCGAGCAGAACTACCACGTGCCGCTGGTGGTGACGCCCTGGTCCTACTCGACCTACCGGGGCAGCTAGCCATCCTGCCAGTAGCGGGCCGGCTTGAACGAACGTAATATTTACGCAATTCAATTTGGAGCCCGCCATGCACCCTAGCGCAGCCGCAGACTATCCCTACGAACAGGTGCAGCCGTCCGGCCTCGCGGCATGGCGCATCGGCATCGGCCTGGTGCAGGGCCTGGTCCTGTACCTGCTGTACCAGGCGGGGGAGAACCGCGCCTGGCCGGCCACCCAGCCCCTGCTGTTCGTGCCGCTGCTGCTGCTGGCTGCCCTGGTTCCCGTGATCCTGATCAGCGGCCTCGGCCAACTGACGCGGCGCCAGCTCCTGCTTTGGAGCGGCACAGCGGCGGCGCTGATCGCGCTGCTGGGCGTCTATGACGCCTGGGACCAGTTCGGTGCTCCCCTGCCTGCTTACCTGAAGGACAAGTGGCGTCCCACCATGCCGTCGGGAGAGCTGTGCGTGTTCATGGCCGCGGGCTTCTTCATCGCCCACGCGCTGGTGCTGTCGGGTGCGCAGGACCGGCGCAGGATCGCCGCCTACACCACCTATTTCGAGCTCGCCTGGAAGCTGGGCGTGCAGCTTGCCTTCTCCGGCCTGTTCGTGGGCGCCACCTGGCTGGTGCTGCACCTGGGCGCAGAGCTGTTCATGCTGGTGAAGCTCGCCTTCGTGCGCGAGACCATCCAGAAACCGTGGTTCGCGATTCCCGTGACCGCCTTCGCCTTCTCCTGCGCCATGCACCTGACCGACCTGCGGCCGGCCATCGTGCGCGGCATCCGCAACCTGCTGCTGGTGCTGCTGTCGTGGGTCCTGCCGGTCCTCGCCCTCCTGGTGGCGGGCTTCCTGTGCAGCCTGCCCTTCACCGGGCTGGATGCGCTGTGGGCGACCAAAAGCGCGGGCGCCGTGCTGCTGGGAACCGCCGCCGCCTTCGTCATCCTGGTGAATGCCGCCTGGCAGAACGGCGCCGCGCCGGCGGCGCGGCCGGTGGCGCTGGCGGCCAGGATCGCCGGCCTGCTGCTGGTGCCCGTGGTCCTGCTGGCCATCTACGCCCTGGCCCTGCGCGTGCAGGACCACGGATGGAGCAACGACCGCGTGATCGCGGCCGCCTGCATGCTGGTGGCGAGCTGCTACGCGGGCGGCTACGCAGCCGCCAGCCTGCGCAAGGGCTGGCTGCCCGGCCTCGCCGGGGTGAACATCGCGGCCGCCTTCGTGGTGCCGGCCGTGCTGCTGGCGCTGTTCTCGCCATTCGCCGATCCCGGCCGCCTGTCGGTGAACGACCAGCTGGCCCGGCTCCGGGACGGCAAGGTGAAGGTGGCGAATTTCGACTACGCCTACCTGCGTTTCCACGGCGGCCGTTATGGACGCGAAGCGCTGGACCGGCTGGAGGCGCAGGCGGCCGGCCCGGAGGCCGCCCTGGTACGCTCGCGCATTGCCGCGGTCCGGGCGATGCGCAGCCCTTACGACGCGCTGCACGATCCGGCCAACCTGGCCAGCAACCTGCGCGCCTGGCCGGCCGGCACGCCCCTGCCGCCCTCCTTCCTGGCCACGAACTGGGCAAGCATGGACAACGTCCATCTGCCGGACTGCCTGGAGCGCCCGGGCGTCGGCTGCGACGCCTTCCTGATCGACTTCGACCATGACGGCAAACCGGAAGTGCTGCTGGTCGGGGACGGCAAGTGGGCGCAGTCGGCAGTGTTCAGCGAGGCCCCCGGCGGCCAATGGCGCATGCAGGCCAGCCTTGCAGCGGCATCCTTGTGCAAACCCATGCGCCAGGCACTGCGCGAGGGCAAGGTCCGGACCGTGCCTTCACGCCTGGCCGATCTCGAGATCGCCGGCCAACGGGTCGCCGTGGAGCCATTCGTCGACCACAAAGCCTCCTGCCCGGCCGATCCCGCCGCCCAGCAGGACGCGGCCCGGCGGTGAAACTTGCTATGCTTGGCTCACCGCTCAGGAGAGCCAACGAGGCAAGTTCATGTCCCTGCACATCGTTCATTTCATCGGGCCCATCAACCACAATTCCGCCTGCGCGGTACGCAATTGCTGCCTGCAGGCGCTGCAGAACGGCGCCACCGAAATCGAACTGCACCTGTCCACCGAAGGCGGCAACATGACGGCCGGTTTCGCGCTCTACTTTTTCCTGAAGTCGCTGCCGCTGCCGCTCACGACCCACAACATCGGCAGCGTCGAATCGGTCGGCGTGGTGATCTTCCTGGCCGGCCAAAAACGCTACGCCTGCCCGGGCACGCGCTTCCTCGTCCATCCCCTGCACTGGGGCTTCGGCAGCCTGGTGGCGGCCGACCATGCGCGCGTCTCCGAATGGCGCGACTGCCTCGACTTCGACGCCGAACGCTACGCCACCATCTTCCTCGACGCCACCCGCGAAGCGGGACACGCAACCGACATCCGCGCCAACCTCACCGGCAAGGCCCGCATCTTTACCGCCGAAGAAGCGGTGCAAGCCGGCATCGTCCACGACGCCATCCAGGCCCGCCTACCCGGCCAGGGTACGACCTGTCACTGGTGGAATTAGTTCTGACAATTGCGTGTTTCAACTAAACAACAAAGGCGTTGTCATTTTGTAGAGGATTCTCTCCAATTGTCATAAATGTGTTGCTGCGAAAATTGCCGCGTGGATAGAATCATTTCAATGATTCACGGCGCTTACCGCTTTTGCTGCCTCATCGTCAGCGCCTCTTTTCCACGAGCAGCCCACGCAACGAAGCCTTTATGAACAAGAAGATCCTCGCCAGCTTGCTGGCACTCCCGTTGGTCGCGCCCGCGGCCTTCGCCCAGGAGAGCTCCGGTTTTCCGTCAGTAAAAATCAGTGGTTTCGGCACCGGCGCCCTGACCTGGACCAATGAAGACCACGCGGAATTCGCCCGTCCGAACCAGGTCAGCGGCGCTGCCGACAATGTCCGCACCGGCATCGATTCGAACCTGGGCCTGCAGGCCGACATGCCGGTCAACAGCTGGCTGTCCTTCACCGGCCAGGTGCTGGTGCGCAAGGATGCGGAAGAGCACTACGGCGCCGAACTGGGCTGGGCATTCGCCAAGGCGCGCATCAACGACGAACTGAGCGTGCGCGTGGGCCGTGTCGGCCTGCCGGTGTTCATGATTTCCGACTACCGCAACGTCGGCTATGCCAACACCATGCTGCGTCCGCCGGCCGAGATCTACTCGCAGGTGCCGTTCAACAGCATCGACGGCGCCGATATCACCTGGCAGCACAGCGTCGGCGACACCACCCTGACTTCGCAGCTGGCCTACGGCAGCGTCAAGTCGCCGCTGTCGGGCGACATCCACGCCAAGGGCAAGCAGATCGCCGCCCTGAACGTGTCGGCCGAACACGGTCCGTTCATCGTGCGTGCCGGCCACGCCCGCGCCAAGATCACCGTCGAGGATTCCACCTCGCTGAACACCCTGGTGGCCGGCCTGCGCGCCGCCGGCGCCGGCTACCGCTTCCCGCAGCTGGCGACCCTGGCTGACGAGATCGAAGCCAAGGAAAAGCAAGCCCACTTCAGCTCGCTGGGCCTGGCCATGGACTGGAACAACATCGTGGTCCAGACCGAATTCGCCAAGCGCAAGACCAAGGCCTACATCAACGACACCACCTCGTGGTACGTGATGGGCGGCTACCGCTTCGGCAAGTTCCTGCCCTACTACTCGCACGCCAACCTGAAGGTCGACAGCGCCGTCGTCAACACCGTCCCGGCGGCCTGCCCGGCCGGCTACCCGGCGGCCTGCACCCCGACCATGCAGGCGCTCGGCGCCGGCGTGCGCCGCCTGCCGAACACCGGCGTCGGCCAGGGCGAGCAGACCACCGACAGCATCGGTGTGCGCTGGGACTTCGCCAGCTCGGTGGCCCTGAAGGCGCAGATCGACCGCGTCAAGCCGAAGAACGGCAACGGCCTGTTCGTCAACGCCAAGCCGGGCTTTACCGGCCCGGTGACCGTGGGCGCCGTCGCCCTCGACTTCGTGTTCTAAGGAGCGGGCGATGAAGAAACTCATGCTGGCCGCAATCGCGGCAACCGCTGTCGGCGCCGCCGCGCCGGCCATGGCCGAAGTGGTGGTCGTGGTGAACGCCAAGGCCGCCGAATCGACCATGACCAAGGAACAGGTCGCCCAGTTCTTCCTGGGTAAGTCGACCGCGATGACCCCGATCGACCAGTCGGACTCGTCGCCGATCCGCGCCGAGTTCTACAAGAAAGTGGCGGACAAGGACGCGGCGCAAGCCAAGGCCCTGTGGTCCAAGCTGGTGTTCACCGGCAAGGCCACGATGCCGAAGGAAGTCGGCGACAACGCCGGCGTCAAGGCGGCCCTCGCCGCCAATCCGAAGGCCATCGGCTATATCGACAAGAGCGCAGTGGATGCGACCGTCAAGGTCGTCTACAGCGCCCAATAAACCGGAGTAATCCGGTAAGACATGCCCGCCGCCGGCCTGTGTGCCGGTCGGCGGGTCACGCATTCTGGAGGCAACAATGAGCATCAAGCGCAGGATCTGGGCACTGCCCGTCATCTCCGCCATTATCTTCGGCCTTGGGGCCGGCGCCAGCGCCATGATCGCGACCGGCGCACTGGACTCGATCACCACGACCGAGAGCGTGGACTATCCGGTCCTGGATGCCTCCAAGGCCCTGTCCCTGGACGTGGCCGCCGTCACCGACGGCCTGCAGGACGCCGTCGCCGAGGGCGACAAGGACAAGATCGCCCAAGTGGGCGAGCAGGCCGCCAAGCTGCGCGCCAAGCTCGACAAATACAGCCAGATCCCGGGCCAGCGCGAGACCTTCACGCGCCTGGGCAAGGAATTCGACGCCTATTACGCGCCCGCCCTGTCGTCGGCGCGCATCATGCTCGAGATGGAGCAAGGCGACCCGCAGGCTGCCGTCGGCAAGATGCAGTCGGCCCTGGCCGTCCTCAACAAGGACCTGGCCGCGACCAATGAAGCGGCCAAGCGCCAGTTCACCGAAGGCATCGCCAGCAGCAAGGAAAGCGTCAACCGCGTGCTGACCGCGATGATCCTGACCGCGCTGATCGTGATCGCCTGCCTGGCCGTGATTTCGTGGTTCGTGGTGCGCACCATCTGGCAGCAGCTGGGCGCCGAGCCGGAGTACGCGCGCGAGATCGCGCAGGCGGTCGCGTCGGGCGACCTGTCGATGGACATCCGCCTCGAGGCGGGCGACAACGCCAGCCTGCTGGTGGCGTTGAAGGAAATGCGCGCCCGCCTGGCGACCCTGGTGGCCGAGATCAAGACCTCGGCCGACACCATCGCCAGCGCCAGCGGCGAAATCGCCACCGGCAACGCCGACCTGGCGCGCCGCACCGAATCCCAGGCCTCGAGCCTGGACCGCACCACCCGCGCGATGGAAGAGCTGACCGGCGCCGTGCGCCAGAACGCGCAGAACGCGACCGAGGCAAACTCGCTGGTGGAGTCGGCCACCAGTATCGCGACCCGCGGCGGCCAGGTGGTCGGCGGCGTGGTGAGCACCATGGGCGACATCAATTCCTCGGCCAACAAGATCGTCGAGATCATCTCGGTGATCGACGGCATTGCCTTCCAGACTAACATCCTGGCGCTGAACGCCGCCGTGGAAGCGGCGCGCGCCGGCGAACAGGGCCGCGGCTTCGCGGTGGTGGCGGGCGAGGTGCGCAACCTGGCCCAGCGCAGCGCCGCGGCGGCCAAGGAGATCAAGGAACTGATCGGCGACTCGGTGGCGAAGGTGAACGCCGGCAGCGCGCTGGTGGACGAAGCCGGCGTGACCATGGGCCAGATCGTGGAATCGGTGCGCAAGGTGCAGACCATCATGGCCGAGATCAGCGCCGCCGGTGCGCGCCAGAGCGCGGGCATCGAGGACATCGGGCGCGCGATCACCAGCATCGACGAGATGACGCAGCAGAACTCGGCGCTGGTCGAGGAAGCGTCGGCGGCGGCGGAGTCGCTGACCGAGCAGACCGGGCAGCTGACCGGGGCACTGTCGGTGTTCAAGCTGGATCATGCGCCGGTGTCGCCGGCGAATGTGGGGAAGCAGCGGCTGGCTTTGCGCTGAGATTTGCTTGCTGTAATGGAAAGCCGCCTTTCGGGCGGCTTTTTTATTTTGCAGTAACGCAAACAAACTTGGGTCCCCTCCTCGCGGGGATGACGTTCTTGCGCACATATCCGAATCTGGGCTAATGGATATTTACGCACCCCTTATCAACGCCATCCCCGCGCAGGCGGGGACCCAAGTTTGCACGCGTACCACAACCGCCACACGCAAGCCCCCCGCTTGCACCACCCCAACACTTGCCCTAAAATCAATCCCCCATCCCGCTACTCCCGTCAGCCTTGGATACCATCCCCCTTTGGGTGCTCGTCCTCGCACTCGCCTTCCTGATCCTGCTGTCCGCCTTCTTCGCCATGGCCGAAACGGCCCTGATGGCGTCCAATAAATATCGCCTGCGCCACCTGGCCGAAGGCGGCAACCGCGGCGCCCTCACCACGCTGTGGCTGCTGGCGCGCACCGACCGTTTCCTGTCGTTGGTCCTGATCGCCAACATCCTGCTCAACGCCATGGCCGCCGCCCTGGTCACCGTGGTCGCAATCGACATGTACGGCAACGAGGAGAGCGTGATCACCGCGGCCGCCGCGCTGGTCGCCTTCCTGCTCATCGTGTTCGCCGAAGTGGCGCCCAAGATCATCGGCGCCACCTACCCCGAACCCATCGCGATGAGCACCAGCCTGCCTCTCCAGGCCCTGCTGCGCCTGGCCAGGCCGGTGGTCGGCTTCGTCAACCTGTTCGTGCGCGCCCTGCTGCGCCTGTTCCGCATCCGCACCGGCGCGGACGCCCCGCAAAACCGCCTGTCGCCCGAAGAATTGCGCTCCATCGTGCTGGAAAGCGGCAACTTCGTCCCCCAGAAGCACCGCAGTATCCTGCTCAACCTGTTCGACCTGGAAACGGTCACGGTCGACGACATCATGATCCCGCGCCCCCAGATCGAAGCCCTGAACCTGGCCGCACCCATCGCCACGATCCTCGACGAACTGACCACCTGCTACCACAACAAGTTGCCGGTCCATGAAGGCGAAATCAACCGCATCGTCGGCATCCTGCACGTTCGCAAGGCGGTCGGCCTGCTGCGCGAAGCGGACGAACTGACCAAGGACCACCTGCGCGAACTGCTGGTCGAACCCTATTTCATCCCCCAGGACACCGGCGCCCTCGACCAGCTCCGGCAATTCCAGGAGCAGCGCGAACGCATGGGCATCATCGTCGACGAATACGGCGAGGTGCAGGGCCTGGTCACCCTCGACGACATCATCGAGGAAATGATCGGCAACTTCACCACCTCCATGCCCGGCACCGCGCGCGAGGCCTTTGCCTGGAACGCCAAGGGCGAATGCCTGCTCGAAGGCGGCACGCCGCTGCGCGACATCAACAGGAAACTGGGCCTGTCCCTGCCCCTGGACGGCCCCAGGACCATCAACGGCCTGCTGCTGGAACAGCTGCAGGACATCCCCGAGGCGCCGATCGCGCTCAAGATCGGTCCTTGCGTGATCGAAGTGGTGCAGGTGCAGAACCAGGCCATCAAGGTGGTCAAGTTGCTGCGCCCGGCCGCGTCAAGGCGCCTGCTGCCGTTCTGAGCCATGCTGCAGTGCCAAATCGTCTACGTGGCGCGGACGCATCTCATGCACAGCAAGTACTTTACAAATTTGATGCCTGTAGGCATCATCCAGAGAGTCCGCCGGTGGGTCGCGCCCGCCCGGCGCCCTTGTTGTTTCCCTTAAAACCACGGCTCCGCACGGTTCTCTATGGCAGCAGTCATCCCCAACACGACCACAGGCACGCCGTTGTCGGGTTTGGCGCGCGCGCTGGTCCAGGCGGGCCGTCTGAACACCGCGCAGGCCGACACGCTGCAGAAGAAGTCGGCCGCGGATAAAAGCCCCTTCATCGACACGCTGCTCGCCAGCGGCGCCATCGATGCGCGCGCGCTGGCCGTGTTCTGCTCCGAAACCTTCGGCTATCCCCTGCTCGACCTGTCGGCGTTTGCCCCGGACATGCTGCCGCCGGCCGCCATCGACAGCAAGCTGATGCAGGCGCAGCGCGTGATCGCGCTGGCCAAGCGCGGCAACAAGATGTCGGTGGCCCTGTCCGACCCGACCAACAGCCAGGCCCTGGACCAGATCAAGTTCCAGAGCGAAGCCTCGGTCGAGCCGGTGATCGTGCCCCACGACGCCTTGCTGGCCCTGCTGGCCAACCTGTCCAAGAGCGCCGAGCAGAGCCTGAACGAGCTGGCCGGCGACGACGCCGAGATCGAATTCGCCGACGAGGAAGCGCCGGCCGCGGCGGTCGATGCCGCCAACGAAGTCGAGGATGCGCCGATCGTGCGCTTCCTGAACAAGATCCTGATGGACGCGGTGAACCTGGGCGCCTCGGACATCCACTTCGAGCCCTACGAAAAGTATTACCGCATCCGCATGCGCGTGGACGGCGTGCTGCGCGACCACGCCACGCCGCCGCTGTCTATCCGCGAAAAGCTGGTCTCGCGCATCAAGGTGCTGGCGCGCCTGGACATCGCGGAAAAGCGCGTGCCGCAGGACGGCCGCATGCGCCTGATCCTGTCGCCGACCCGCACCATCGACTTCCGCGTCAGCACCCTGCCCACGCTGTTCGGCGAAAAGACGGTCATGCGTATTCTCGACGCCACCCAGGCGCAGATGGGCATCGACTCGCTCGGCTACGATCCGGACCAGAAGGCGCTGCTGCTGGACGCCATCAGCCGTCCCTACGGCATGGTGCTGGTGACCGGCCCCACCGGCTCGGGCAAGACGGTGTCGCTGTACAGCTGCCTGAACCTGCTGAACAAGCCGGGCATCAACATCTCGACCGCGGAAGACCCGGCCGAGATCAACCTGCCCGGCGTGAACCAGGTGAACGTCAACGACAGGGCCGGCCTGACCTTCCCGGTGGCGCTGAAATCCTTCCTGCGCCAGGATCCGGACATCATCATGGTCGGCGAGATCCGCGACCTGGAAACCGCCGACATCGCGATCAAGGCCGCCCAGACCGGCCACATGGTGTTCTCGACCCTGCACACCAACGACGCGCCCTCGACCCTGACGCGTTTGATGAACATGGGCGTGGCGCCGTTCAACATCGCCTCGTCGGTGATCCTGATCACCGCCCAGCGCCTGGCACGCCGCCTGTGCACCTGCAAGCAGCCGATGGAAATCGGCCATGAGGCCCTGCTGGCGGCCGGCTACCGCGAGAGCGACATCGACGGTTCGTGGAAACCCTACGGCCCGGTCGGCTGCGACCGCTGCCTGGGCTCGGGCTACAAGGGCCGGGTCGGCATCTACCAGATCATGCCGATCAGCCCGGCCATCGAGGCGCTGATCCTGGCGCACGGCAACTCGATGCAGATCGCCGAGCAGGCCGAGAAGGAAGGCGTGAATTCGCTGCGCCGCTCCGGCCTGATGAAAGTGAAACAAGGACTGACCAGCCTCGAGGAAGTGCTCGGCTGCACCAACGAATAGGAAACATATGGCAACTTCCGCACCCACCCGCAGCCGTGCCGGCGCCCAGGTCAAGGAACAGGTCTATGCCTGGGAAGGCAAGGACAAGACCGGCAAGACCGTGCGCGGCGAGCTGCGCGCAGGCGGCGAGGCGATCGTCAACGTGACCCTGCGGCGCCAGGGCATCATGGTCACCAAGGTCAAGAAAAAGGTCTACCGCAGCGGCAAGAAGATCACCGACAAGGACCTGACCATGTTCACGCGCCAGCTCGCGACCATGATGAAGGCCGGCGTGCCGCTGCTGCAATCCTTCGACATCGTGGGCAAGGGCCACGCCAACCCGTCGATGGCCAAGCTGATCCTGGACCTGCGCGCCGACGTCGAGACCGGCACCAGCCTGAACAACGCCTTCCGCAAGTACCCGGTGTATTTCGACCCGCTGTTCTGCAACCTGGTGGGCGCGGGCGAACAGGCCGGTATCCTGGAAGACCTGCTGACCCGCCTGGCGATCTACAAGGAAAAGACGCTGGCCCTGAAGAGCAAGATCAAGTCGGCCCTCACCTACCCGATCGCGATCCTGGCGATCGCCTTCGTGGTCACGGCCGTGATCATGATCTGGGTGGTGCCGGCCTTCAAGCAGGTGTTCCAGAGCTTCGGCGCCGACTTGCCGGCCCCGACCCTGATGGTGATGGCGATCTCGGAATTCTTCGTCAACTGGTGGTACCTGATTTTCGGCGGCATCTTCGGCGCCATCTACTTCTTCTTCCAGGCCTGGCGCCGCTCGCTCAAGATGCAGCAGGCCATGGACCGGGTCCTGCTGCGCCTGCCGATCTTCGGCCCGGTGATCCGCAAGGCGACCATCGCGCGCTGGACCCGCACCCTGTCGACCATGTTCGCGGCCGGCGTGCCGCTGGTGGAAGCGCTGGACTCGGTCGGCGGCGCCTCGGGCAACGCGGTCTACCTGGACGCCACGCGCAAGATCCAGACCGAGGTCAGCACCGGCACCAGCCTGACCATGGCCATGCAGAACGCGGACGTGTTCCCGAGCCTGGTCACCCAGATGGTCCAGATCGGCGAGGAATCGGGTGCGCTCGACGCCATGCTGGGCAAGGTGGCGGACTTCTTCGAGGACGAAGTGGACGAGGCGGTGGCCGCCCTGTCCTCGCTGATGGAGCCGCTGATCATGGTGATCCTGGGCGTGCTGATCGGCGGCCTGGTGGTGGCCATGTACCTGCCGATCTTCAAGCTGGGTTCGGTGGTCTGATTCGCGCTTGCGGGGTCGCGGACGACCCGCAATGCCTTCGCAGCCGTTCTCGCGTGGTGCGCAGCAGCCCGGCCTCAGGTAGCGCTACTGCC
>CAMPHU010000030.1 GCA_946886065.1 uncultured Massilia sp.
GGCATTGCACCCGCGAGGGCGGCTATTCGATGTACTCGGACGGCATCGCCGGCGACAACTGCCTGCGCGGCGTGCAAGAGGCGGACAGCCAGGGCAACATCAGCTTCACCACCATTGTTCCGGGCTGCCACGACGGGCGCATGCCGCACGTGCACTTCGGGGTCTATCCGGGCATGGCCAAGGCCGGCGGTGCCGCCAACAAGATCAGGATCTCGCAGTTCATCTTCCCGCTGGCGACCCTGGACCAGGCCTATGCCGCCAGCGGCTACGGCGCCAGCGTGCGCAAGCTGGCGCAGCTGAACCGTGCGAGCGAGATGGTGTTCGCCGACGGCACGGCGCTGCAGATGGCCGGCGCCACGGGCAATGCGGCGCAAGGCTATGTGGTGCCCCCTGGCAGTAGGCGTTTCCCTCTAAACAGGCGGCGCGGGACGGCCGTCGAAGCGGCGAGCCATTAGAATGGTTCGCCATGTTCCACCACCGTTTCTCGCCCATGTCCAAACCGCTTCTTCATTTCGCCCACGGCAACAGCTACCCGGCGGGATCGTACAACCGCCTGCTCGAAGCGCTGCGCCAGCATTACGACGTGCGGACGCTCGACATGCACGGGCACGATCCGCGTTATCCGGTGGACGACGGCTGGCACAACCTGGTCGATGAACTGGTCGCCCACCTGGACGGCTACGGCCGTCCGGCGATCCTGGTCGGGCATTCGCTGGGGGGCATGCTGTGCGCCATGGCGGCCAAGCGCCGTCCGGACCTGGCGCGCTGCGTGGTGATGCTGGATTCGCCGGTGGTGGCGGGCTGGCGCGCCTGGCTCTGGCGCGCGGTCAAGCGCTGCGGCTGGGGTTCGCGCTTCTCGCCGGCCCAGTTCTCGGAAAAGCGCCGCCACCTGTGGCCGGACCGCCAGGCCGCCTACGAACATTTCGCGTCCAAGACCATGTTCCAGGCCTGGGCGCCGGGCGCCCTCGACGACTACCTGGACCACGGCCTGGAGCCGCATCCCGAGGGCGTGACCCTGCGCTTCCGGCGCGAAGTCGAAACCGATATCTACAATGGACTGCCGCACCACCTGGGCGGGCTGCTGCGCGAATCCTTCCCCGTGCCGGTGGGCTTTATCGCGGGGACCGATTCGGAAGAGCTGCGCCAGGCCGGCCTGGCTTCCACGCGCAGGCTGGTGGGCGAGAACCTGGTCGAGATCCAGGGAACCCACCTCTATCCGATGGAAAAGCCGGAAGCGACGGCGCGCCTGACGCACGACATGATCGGGCGCCTGCTGGGGCAGGGGCGGGCGGCAGCCGAACCGCTGGCGCGGGCCGGCTGAGCGCTCGCCGGGAATTACTGGCTTTGGAGCGGGCGCGGGCCCGAATCCATGGCGTTTTTCGCGTCCTGCTGGCTCATGGTGCGCACGACACGGTCGGTATCCTTGCGGTTCTTGATGCGCGAACCGGTGATGTTGTGGTCCTGGCTGGTGCCGGTTTCCTGGCTGGCCACGGCGGGTGGCGCCTCCTCGATGGCCGGCGGGGCGGAACAGCCGGCGAGAACCAGCGCGCTTGCGGCCAGCAAGGCCTTGCTTGCGTTGTGCATCTGACACCTCCATGAGCAGGAAAAATCCCATCCTACGCATAAATTGCCATTACGGCAATCCTGTCCATTATGACAGCGCATTTGTCCCGGCATTTCGCGTAAAATTGCAGGATTTTCTTCCTGCTTTGGAAACACCACGATGACTATCAAGAGCGACAAATGGATCCGCCGCATGGCGGAGCAACACGGCATGATCGAACCCTTCTCGCCCGGCCAGGTGCGCGAGTCGGAAGGCCGCAAGATCATTTCGTGGGGCACGTCTTCGTACGGCTACGATATCCGCTGCGCCGACGAGTTCAAGGTGTTCACGAACATCAACAGCACCATCGTGGACCCGAAGAACTTCGATTCCAACTCCTTTGTCGACGTCAAGAGCGATGTCTGCATCATCCCGCCGAATTCCTTCGCGCTGGCCCGCACCATCGAGTACTTCCGCATCCCGCGCAATGTGCTGACCGTCTGCCTCGGCAAGTCGACTTACGCGCGCTGCGGTATCATCGTCAACGTCACCCCCTTCGAGCCCGAATGGGAAGGCTATGTGACCCTGGAATTCTCGAACACCACGCCGCTGCCCGCCAAGATCTACGCCGGCGAAGGCTGTGCCCAGGTGCTGTTCTTCGAGAGCGACGAAGTGTGCGAAACCTCGTACAAGGACCGCGGCGGCAAGTACCAGGGCCAGCATGGCGTCACCCTGCCGAAAACCTGATTCAGTTTTTAGCAGGTGCTCGTAGAAACTGAATCATATTGAGGTTTCCATGTCCTCCTGCTGCAATGGCGGCTGCGCCACGGGCAAGCCGCCCGCCGATCCGCGCTACCGCCGCATTCTCTGGATTGCGCTCTGGGTCAACGCCCTGATGTTCGTCGTGGAGCTGGCCGGCGGCTGGCGGGCCGGCTCGGTTTCGCTGCTCGCCGACGCCGTCGACTTCCTGGGCGACGCGGCCAATTACGGCATTTCCCTGTTCGTCCTGGCGCTGGCGCCCGTGTGGCGTTCGCGCACCGCGCTGGTCAAGGGCGCCACGATGGGGTTCTACGGAATTTTTGTCCTGGGCGCCACCTTCTGGCACCTGCGTTCCGGCACCCTCCCGCAAGCCCAGGCCATGGGCGCGATCGGCGTGGCCGCGCTGGGGGCCAACTGCCTGGTCGGCGCCTTGCTGTTCGCCTACCGCAACGGCGACGCCAACATGCGCTCCGTCTGGCTCTGCACCCGCAACGATGCGATCGGCAACCTGGCCGTGCTGCTGGCGGCCGTCGGCGTCTGGAAGGCCGGCAGCGGCGTGCCGGACCTGCTGGTGGCGGCCGTCATGGGCCTGCTGGGCTTGTCCGCGGCGCGCAGCGTGATCACCCAGGCGCTGGCCGAGCTGCGCGCGGCGCCTGCGCCTGTGGCGGCAGGCGTGGAGCTCAAGCGCCGCTAGCCGGCCTGGCCGAGGTGGCCGAGCTTGTCCGGGTTGCGCGTCACGTAGATCGCCTTGATCTTGCCGCCGTCGATGTCCACGGCGAGGGTCTGGGGCAGCGCATCGTTCTCCCGGGTGATCTGGCCGGGCAGGCCGTCGATCCAGGTCTCGCGCACCAGCTCGGACGTGCTCCAACCCTTGCCCGCCAGGGCAGCCAGGAAACGGCTCACCTTGTCCAGGCCGAAGATCGGGTTGATCGAGGAATTGCGCTTGCCGCCGCCGTCGGCGTAGAACACCACGTCGTCGGCCAGCAACTGCTTGAGCTGGCCGAGGTTGCCGCTGCGCGAGGCGGCGAAGAAGGCGCTGGCGATCTTCTGGCGCTGCTCGTCGGCCACCGGGAAGCGCGGGCGCGCCGCGCTGACGTGGGTGCGCGCCCGGCTCGCCAGCTGGCGGGCGGCGGCCGGGTCGCGGCCGATGGCGTCGGCCACTTCGCTGAACTCCATCTCGAACACATCGTGCAGCAGGAAGGCGGCGCGCTCCAGCGGCGACAAACGCTCCATGGCCAGCATGAGGGGCAGGGTGATGTCGTCGGTTTCGTCGTCGGGGTCGATCCAGGGTTCGGGGAGCCAGGCGCCGATGTACTGCTCGCGCTGGACGCGGGCGGATTTCAGCACATCGAGGCAGAGGCGGGTGACGGTGCGCACCAGGTAGGCTTCGGGCTCGACCACGGCCTCGCGGTCGGCGTTGTGCCAGCGCAAGTAGGCGTCCTGCACCACGTCCTCGGCTTCGGCCACGGAGCCGAGCATGCGGTAGGCGATGCGCTGCAGCCGGCGGCGGCGCGAGGCGAAGAAGCGGGCGTGATCCAGGTTGATGGGGTCCATGCGCTGGGAGCATACTCCTGGGGCGGCGGGGGCGCCAGTGCATGATTGGAGAGAGGTGGCGGGCATGTCGTCCTTGGTGGATGCTGGTCGTGCAGCAAGGACGATTCAGGGGGCGATGGTGTGACACCGGGCGTAATAAATTTTTGCGGCAGTTTACGCAAACTTGCGTCCCTACCGCAGCCCATCAAGCAAAAAGCCCGGCTTTCGCCGGGCTCTCCAACAAGGCTTACGCGTCCTGCTTCACGCAATCCACGAAGTACCCCAGCTTGCCGTCCACCTCGCGCTTGACCAGGCCGTGCACATCGGTCTCGAAACCCGGGAAGCGCTCGTTGAAGTCACGCGCGAAGCGCAGGTAGTCGACGATGGTCTTGTTGAAGCGCTCGCCCGGAATCAGGAGCGGAATGCCCGGCGGGTACGGTGTCAGCAGGATCGCCGTGATACGGCCTTCCAGCTGGTCGATCGCCACGCGCTCGATCTGGCGATGCGCCATCTTGGCGAAGGCGTCCGACGGCTTCATGGCCGGCACCATGTCCGACAAATACATTTCGGTGGTCAGGCGCGCCACGTCGTACTGCGCGTAGAACTGGTGGATCTCGGTGCACAGGTCGCGCAGGCCGCGGTTTTCGTAGCGCGGGTTGGCGCCGGCGAACTGCGGCATCACGCGCCACATCGGCTGGTTCTTGTCGTAATCGTCCTTGAACTGCTGCAGCGCCGTCACCAGCGTGTTCCAGCGGCCCTTGGTGATGCCGATGGTGAACATGATGAAGAAGGAATACAGGCCGCACTTCTCGATGATCACGCCATGCTCGGCCAGGTACTTGGTCACGATCGAGGCCGGGATGCCGGTTTCGCCGAACTTGCCGTCCAGGCCCAGGCCCGGGGTCACGATGGTGGACTTGATCGGGTCCAGCATGTTGAAGCCCTCGGCCAGCTTGCCGAAACCGTGCCAGTCGTCGTCGGCGTGGATCATCCAGTCCTTCTGCTCGCCGATGCCTTCTTCCGACAGCACGTCCGGGCCCCAGACCTTGAACCACCAGTCCTGGCCGAAGTCCTCGTCCACCTTCTTCATGGCGCGGCGGAAGTCCAGCGCTTCCAGGATCGATTCCTCGACCAGGGCGGTGCCGCCCGGCGCTTCCATCATGGCCGCGGCGACGTCGCAGGAGGCGATAATCGAGTACTGCGGCGAGGTCGAGGTGTGCATCAGGTAGGCCTCGTTGAAGGCGTCCTGGTCCAGCTTGACCGATTCCGACTCGCGCACCAGCACCTGCGAGGCCTGCGACAGGCCGGCCAGCAGCTTGTGGGTCGACTGGGTCGAGAAGATCATCGACTCCTTGGCGCGCGGACGGTCCTTGCCGATCGCGTGCATGTTCTTGTAGAAGTCGTGGAAGGCGGCGTGCGGCAGCCAGGCTTCGTCGAAGTGCAGGGTGTCGATCTTCCCGTCCAGCATTTCGCGCAGGGTCTCGACGTTGTACACCACGCCGTCGTAGGTCGACTGGGTGATGGTCAGGATGCGCGGCTTCTTGTTGACGGCTTCGCGCGCGAACGGGTTCGCCTCGATCTTGCGGGCGATCGACTCGGGCGTGAATTCTTCCAGCGGGATCGGGCCGATGATGCCCAGGTTGTTACGGGTCGGCATCAGGAACACCGGCACCGCGCCGCACATGATGATCGAGTGCAGGATCGACTTGTGGCAGTTGCGGTCCACGACCACGATGTCGCCCGGCGCCACGGTCGAGTGCCAGACCATCTTGTTCGAGGTCGAGGTGCCGTTGGTCACGAAGTAGCAGTGGTCGGCATTGTAGATGCGCGCGGCGTTGCGCTCGGACTTGGCCACCGGGCCGGTGTGGTCGAGCAGCTGGCCGAGTTCCTCGACCGCGTTGCAGACGTCGGCGCGCAGCATGTTCTCGCCGAAGAACTGGTGGAACATCTGGCCGATCGGCGACTTCAGGAAGGCCACGCCGCCCGAGTGGCCCGGGCAGTGCCACGAGTAGGAGCCGTCGTAGGCGTAGTTCACCAGCGCGCGGAAGAAGGGCGGCGCCAGGCTGTCGAGGTAGGACTTGGCTTCGCGGATGATGTGGCGCGCCACGAATTCCGGGGTGTCCTCGAACATGTGGATGAAGCCGTGCAGCTCCTTCAGGATGTCGTTCGGGATGTGGCGGCTGGTGCGGGTCTCGCCGTAGATGTAGATCGGGATGTCCGCGTTCTTGTGGCGGATCTCCTGGACGAAGGCGCGCAGGCCGGCCAGGGCGAAGTCCGTCTCTTCCAGCGAGCCGCCGCCGAATTCCTCGTCGTCGATGGACAGCACGAACGCCGAGGCGCGCGACTGCTGCTGGGCGAAGGACGACAGGTCGCCGTAGCTGGTGACGCCCACGACCTCCATGCCTTCCTGTTCCATCGCGGCCGCCAGGGCGCGAATGCCGAGACCGGAGGTGTTCTCCGAGCGGAAGTCCTCGTCAATGATGACGATGGGGAAACGAAATTTCATCGACAGCTCCAATGCGAAGCGCCGTGGGGGCGGCGGTCCCTCACCGGGTCATCCCGGACAGGCCCGGCCGCCGCGCACGGCACCGAAAAAAAGAAGAAGCGGATTTTCGCAGAAATCGCGGACTCCGGTGCAATTATTTTTGCTAGATTATCCAGAGTCCGGCTTCAGGGGCGCACTTTAGCCGTCCATGCGCTTGCCGGCGCGCCGCAATCCCTCGGTCAAGGCCGCCGCGGCCAGCGCGCTCATCAGCGGAACCGGCGACATCGCGGTCGGCGCGGTGTGCAGGGCGGCGAAGATCGCCAGGGTGATGCCGAAGGCGGCCACGGCGCAGGTCAGGGTCAGCAGCCAGGTGCGGCGCGCCAGCAGGGTGATGGCGGCCAGGGTGATCGCGATCTGCTGGGCCACCGAGGCGGCGGCCCACTGGCGCTGGCGGTGCAGCTCTTCCTCGGCGCGGCGGTTCCATTCGCTCGAGGAGGCTTCCCAGCGCTCGGCTTCCTTGCGGATGACTTCCTTCTCGCCCTGGTAGCGCTCCATCTCGTCGCGGTAGCGCAGCTGGTTCACGCCCGGCAGGTTCGACGCCAGCTCGGCCAGGTTCTGCTTGTTCGACTTGGCCTGGTAATGGCTCCAGGCGTTGGCGGCACTGGTCTTGTCGATCGCCGCATTGCTCTTGTACATGGCGGCATCGTTGTGCGAGCTGCTGCCCAGGAAGGCGAACAGGGTGCCGATGGTCGCCAGCACGGCGATCAGGACCGCGATCTTGCCGGCGAACCGGTCGCCGCCGCGCGAACCGGGCGGGAGGATGTGTTGGTCGGCCATTCAGCGCTCCTTGCGGACGTAGGTGACGAAGGCGTAGTCGACGCCTTCCGCGTCGGAATGATGGGGCTCGCGCCCGGTCTCGCGCCAGAGCGCGGGATCGATGGCCGGGAAGAAGGTGTCGCAGCGGTAGACGCGGTCGATGTGGGTGACGATCATCGCATCGGCCATGTCCACGGACTCGCGGAAGATCTGGGCCCCGCCGATGATGCTGGCCGGCTCGCCCGCCAGCAGCGCCACCGCCGCCTCCAGCGAAGGCGCGGTCTCCACGCCTTCGTGGCTCCACGCGGCGTTGCGGGTCACGACGATGTTGCGGCGCTTCGGAAGCGGCCGGCCGATCGAGTCGAAGGTCTTGCGGCCCATGATGATGGGCTTGCCCAGGGTGACGCGCTTGAAGTGGGCCAGGTCCTCGGGCAGGTGCCAGGGCAGCTGGTTGTCGACGCCGATGCCGTTCCGGGCATCGACGGCGACAACGAGAGTCAAGTGCGCCATGGGCCGGCCCTCAGGTGTGATTCGAATGGAAGCGCAGGCATCCTTGTAACCGTCCTCGCGTTGATTGTAATTCCGAGTTGCAAATGTTGTCTGTTTGCAAGCGTTCTGTCAAGCCGTGAAGACGGGTCAGACCGCGACCGGCGCCTTGATTGCCGGGTGCGGGTCGTAGCCGACCACTTCGAAATCCTCGAAGCGGTAGTCGAACAGGGAGTCCGGCCTGCGCTTGATTTCCAGGCGCGGCAGCTTGCGGGTCTCGCGCGAGAGCTGCAGCTCCACCTGTTCCAGGTGATTCGAATACAGGTGGCAGTCGCCGCCGGTCCAGACGAAGTCGCCCACTTCCAGGCCCGCCTGCTGGGCCATCATGTGGGTCAGGATCGCGTAGGAGGCGATGTTGAAGGGCACGCCCAGGAAGATGTCGGCGCTGCGCTGGTAGAGCTGGCAGGACAGCTTGCCGCCGGCCACGTAGAACTGGAACAGCGCGTGGCAGGGCGGCAGCTTCATGTTCGGTACGTCGGCCACGTTCCAGGCCGAGACGATCATGCGGCGCGAGTCCGGATTGTGCCTGATCTGGTCCATCACCTGCGCAATCTGGTCGATGTGTTCGCCATTCGGCGCCGGCCAGCTGCGCCACTGGTAGCCGTAGACCGGGCCCAGGTTGCCGTTGGCGTCGGCCCACTCGTCCCAGATGGTGACGCCGTGTTCCTTCAGGTAGGCGATGTTGGTCGAGCCCTGCAGGAACCACAGCAGCTCGTGGATGATGGACTTCAGGTGGACCTTCTTGGTCGTCAGGAGGGGGAAACCCTCCTGCAGGTCGAAGCGCATCTGGTAGCCGAAGACGGACAGGGTGCCGGTGCCGGTGCGGTCCGTCTTGACGGCGCCATGCTCTTTTACATGGCGCATGAATTCGAGGTATTGGCGCATTGCGGGTCTTTCTACAGTAGCCGGCTATTGTAACTCAGACAGCTTGGCCGCGAAGAGGGCGAAGGCGCCGCGCACGGTGTCGTCGTCCATGGCCGCCAGGTTCTCGCCGACGTAGATCTCCACCAGACTCGTCTCCGGCAGGGCGTTGTGGGCCACGCGGTTGTACAGCCAGATGCCATGCCCGAGCGCCAGCTCGTCGCGGATCGCCAGGGCGCGTGCACGGCTCACGGGCAGGTGAAGGTGCAGCATGTTGGCCTGCGGCGCGGCCGGGTTGACCCGGATTTCCGGATGCGCGCGCAGTGCCTCGTACAGGAACTGCGTGCGGCGGAAGTAGGCTGGCATGGCCGCCAGACGCTGCTCGAACTGCATCGCGGCCGCGACGACGTAGGGCGAGCGGTGGATGACGTTGCCGCCTTCGCGCCGGAACCATTCGGCCGCGCGCTCGACGAAGGCGCGGCCGCCGGCCAGCATCGCGCCGCCCAGTCCGCCGATGCCCTTGTACAGCGAGACGTAGACGGAATCGAAGCCGGCTGCGATTTCCGCGGCAGTGCGCCCGTAGCCTGCCTGGGCTTCCCACAGGCGCGCGCCGTCCATGTGCAGGTGGGCGCCGCGTGCGCGGCAATGGGCCTTGATCGCTTCCAGCTCTTCCCATGAAGACAGCTGGCCGCCGATCTCGCGCATCGGGATCTCGAGGCCCACGGCGCCCAGGCGGTCGGGGATGGCTTCCAGGTCGGCGGCAGTCCAGGGCCGGTGGCGCTCGCCCGCCTGCAGGGCGTGGAAGTGCCCGAGCAGCTGGTAGTTCGAGCGCTCGTGCACGAAGATGTGCGAAGTCGGATGCAGGGCCACCAGGCGGCTGCCCCGGTCGTCGGCGCCAAGGCGCAAGGCGGTCACCTGGGCCATGGTGCCGGTGACGCAGAAGACGGCGGCCTCGAAGCCCAGCAGGCGCGCGACCTTGTCCTCGAAGGACTGGATCAGCGCGCCGCTGCCGTAGACATCATGCTCGATGTCGTTCTGTGCGCACCAGGCCGCCATGTCGGCGTAGAGCTCGGCGGGACGGCGCGGGCGGTGGCCCGGGAAGATGGCATGGCAGCGGCGCTGCAGTTCGGATTCGTTCAAGGCGGGCTCCTGGGACAAGAGCCCGCCACTTTACACCCTGGCTTGTCAGCGGGCCAGTGCCGGGCGGCGGGTCTGAGGCAAGGCCGGGGCGGCTTCCTCGGCCAGGCGGAACTGGCGCACCGCACGGGCCAGCGCATCGGCCTGCTCGTGCATCGCCGTGGCGGCGGCGCTGGCCTCTTCCACCAGGGCCGCGTTCTGCTGGGTCACGCCATCCATTTCGTTGATCGCACGGTTGACGTCCTCGATGCCGCGCGTCTGCTCGGCGCCGGCCGCGCTGATGTCGGCCATGATGTCGGTCACGCGGCCCACGCTGGCCAGCACTTCCTGCATGGTCTGGCCGGCTTCGGCCACCAGGCGGCTGCCGGCGTCGACCGCGCCGTTGGAGGCGTCGATCAGGGTCTTGATTTCCTTGGCGGCGGCCGCGCAGCGCTGGGCCAGGCCGCGCACTTCGTTGGCCACGACCGCGAAGCCGCGCCCCTGCTCGCCGGCGCGCGCCGCTTCCACCGCGGCGTTCAGCGCCAGGATGTTGGTCTGGAAGGCGATGCCGTCGATGACGCCGGTGATGTCCGAGATCTTGCGCGAAGCCTGGGTGATCGACTCCATGCGCTCGACCACCTGGGCCACGGTGTCGCCGCCTTTCTGGGCGATGCTCGACGCATTGCGCGCCAGCTCGTTGGCCTGGGTCGCGTGTTCGGCGTTCTGGCGCACGGTGCCGGTCAGGTCGTCCATCGACGAGGCCGTGGTGGCCAGGCTGGCGGCCTGCTCTTCGGTGCGCGAGCACAGGTCGAGGTTGCCGGCCGAGATCTCCTGCGAGGCGTTGGCGATCTGCTCCGCGCCTTCGCGCACCTGGCCGACCACGCTGGAGAGGCGTCCGCCGATGGCGTTCATGGCCTGGGTCAGGGCGCCGATCTCATCGCGGCGCAGCACGGTGGCCTGGGCGGTGAGGTCGCCTTCGGCGATGCGCCTGGCCACTTCCTGCACTTCGGCCAGCGGACGCGACACGCTGCGGCGGATCGCGTAATGCAGCACGCCCGACAGGACGGCCAGCGACACGAGGCCCAGCAGGATGAAGCGCTTGCGCAGGTCGGCGGCGGCGGAGACGATCTCGTCGCGGTAGGTGCCGCCGGCGACCACCCAGTTCCAGTCCTTGACATAGGCGTAGGCCACGAACTTTTCGCGCGGGCTGGATTCGCCCGGGTTCTGCCAGTCGTAGTGGATGCTGCCGTTCTTGGTTTCCAGGATCTGCTTGATGAAGGCGCGGCCGTCGGCGTCTCGGCTGTCGAGGATGTTCTGGCCTTCCTTGGCCGGGTGGACCACCAGCTCGCCGTAGTGCTTGCCCGGCGCGGCGTTGAGCACGTAGAAGTAGCCGGTGTCGCCGATCTTGATCGCGCGGATGCGTTCCTTCAGCAGCGCCATGTCCTTGCTGATGTCGACGCCCACGTAGAGCGCGCCGACGATCTTGCCGCTGGCGTCGCGCGCCGGCTCGTACTGGGTGATGGTGGGCTTGCCGAACAGGCTGACCATGCCGATGTAGGTCTTGCCCTCGCGCAGGGCGGCGTAGGCCGGGCTGGCGCGGTCCAGGCTGGTGCCGACGGCGCGCGCGCCGTTTTCCTTCTTGACCGAGGTGCTGACCCGCACGAAGTCCTCACCGTCGAGGACGAAGATGGTGGCGTTGCCGCCGGTCTGCTCGGTGAAGGAGTCCGGGGCGCTGAAGTCGAGGTTCAGCGGATTGCCGTCGAGCTTGAGGCGCGGCACGGTCTTGCCGTCGATGGTGCTGGTGCTCTCGGTATCGAGCTCCAGGGTGCCCGGCAGCGAGGCGCGGAAGATGTGGCCCAGTCCAACGGCCTGGCCGCTGACCGTCTTGTTGAACAGCTCCACGGTGCTGGTCACACCCCTGAGCTCGTTCGCAACGCTCTGGGCGGCGCGCTCTTCCAGCATGCGCGAGGTCGACACCGTGATGGCGGCGACCAGCATGGCGATGATGACGCTGGCGAGGGTAAAGTTGATGGCGCTGATGCGCGTGCCCACGCTCCAGTTGGCGGGATGATATTTGCTGTTTTTCATAAGCGGCCGCGTTGGTCAAGGGAGAAAGGTGACCAGTCATCTTAGCGCGCTAAGTTGTCGCAGGGCAACTAAAAACAGGCTTTGGGGAGTCAGATTGTGTCGCGGAACAACACAAATATGTCTTCGATAAGATAGTGAACCAGGATGAAAAACGGCGCACCGAGGTGCGCCGGAATTCACAATTGCGGACTTCCCTAGGCAGCCACCGGCGCGTGCAGCTGGAATTGCAGGGCCGCCAGGTTGGCGTATACCCCGCCCAGCGCCACCAGCTCGGCATGGCTGCCGGACTCCACGATCCGGCCCTCGTCCAGCACCACGATGCGGTCGGCGCGTTGCACCGTCGCCAGGCGGTGGGCGATGATGATGGTGGTGCGGCCGACCATGGCCGCCTCCAGCGCGCGCTGCACCAGGCGCTCGGATTCGGCGTCGAGGGCGCTGGTGGCTTCGTCGAGCAGCAGCAGCGGCGGGTTCTTGAGCAAGGCGCGGGCGATCGCGATGCGCTGCCGCTGGCCGCCCGACAGGCGCACGCCGCGCTCGCCCAGGAAGGACTGGTAGCCCTCCGGCAGGCGCTCGATGAATTCGTGGGCGGCCGCCATCTTCGCGGCGGCGAACACTTCCGCGTCGCTGGCGTCCGGGCGGCCGTAGCGGATGTTCTCGAGCGCGTCGGCCGAGAAGATCACCGTGTCCTGGGGCACGATGCCGATCGCGCTGCGCAGGGTATGCAGGTCGAGGTCGCGGATGTCCACGCCGTCGAGCCGGATGCTGCCCGCCTGCGGATCGTAGAAGCGCAGCAGCAGCTGGAACAAGGTGGTCTTGCCGGCGCCGGACGGGCCGACCACGGCCACGGTCTCGCCGGCGCGGATGTCCAGGTTCAGGTGCGACAGCGCCGCGCTTTCGGGGCGCGAGGGGTAGGAGAACGTGACGTCGGCCAGGGCCAGGCGCGCGCCGTTGGCGGTGCGCGCCGGCAGCGGGCTCGGGTGCGCCGGGTTCTGGATGTCCGAGCGGGCCGCCAGCAGCTCCAGCAGGCGCTCGGTGGCGCCGGCCGCGCGCTGGGCGTCGCCCATCACTTCCGACAGCGCGCCGACCGAACCCGCCACCATGGCGGCGTACAGGATGAACTGGCCCAGGTCGCCGCTGGTCATGCTGCCCTGCAGGACCGCATGGGCGCCCAGCCACAGCACGAACACGATGGCGCCGAACACCAGCAGGATCGCCAGCATGGTCAGCGTGGCGCGTGCGCGGATGCGGCGGATCGCGGTGCCAAAGGCGTCTTCCACCGAGGCGCCGAAGCGCTTCGCTTCCCTGGCCTCGTGGGTAAAGGCCTGCACCGTCGGCATGGCGTTGAGGATCTCGCCGGCCAGGGCCGAGGCGTCGGCGATGCGGTCCTGGGAATCCCGCGAGAGTTTGCGTACGCGGCGGCCGAACATCACGATCGGCAGCACCACCAGGACCATCAGGCCCAGGATGATGCTGGTCAGCTTGGGGCTGGTCACGAACAGCATCACCAGGCCGCCGGCGAACAGCAGCGTGTTGCGCAGGGCCAGCGAGATGCTGGTGCCGACCACGGTCTGGATCAGGGTGGTGTCGGTGGTCAGGCGCGACAGCACTTCGCCGGTGCGGGTGGTCTCGAAGAATTCGGGGCTCTGCTGCACCACATGGCGGTAGACCGCGCTGCGGATGTCGGCGGTGACGCGTTCGCCCAGCCACGAGACGGTGAAGAAGCGCGCCGCCGTGGCCACCGCCAGCAGCGCCGCCAGGCCGAACAGGGCCAGGAAGGTGGCGTCCACGTGCTCGATGTTGCTGCTGCCGGCGCTGCCGGCAATCGCCGGCGCGAAGCCCAGGTCGATCATCTGCTTGAAGGCGGCGGGAATGGCGAGGGTGGCCCCGGCCGCGAACAGCAGCGCGATGCCGGCCAGGACGAACTGGCGGCGGTAGGGACGCAGGAAGGGCAGCAGGCCCTTCAGCGTGGCCAGGCTGCCTTTGCGGGAAGGGTTGGAATCCGGATTGCTGGTGGAACGCTTGGTCATCGTGTCGCTTGTTATGTTCTTGGGGTCACAGCTTCGGGTCACATCTATATTTATAACTTCATCGGCTGCACATAGCCGGTCATCTCCAGGTAGCCCCGCCCCAGGCGCTTGCCGTCGCGCAGGATCGTGACCGCGCCTTCCCAGTAGACCGCGCCGGTCGAACGGCGCGAATCGAGTTCCTGGTCCGGCTGCAGGGGAACGATCCGCCAGCGGAGCGGCCCGGTCGCCACCTCGGTGCCGATCGGGTACTCCGCCTGGGTGCGCGGCGACTTCCAGCGCGTCTGCGGGGTGAAACTGACCTCGTCCGGCGCGTAGCGCGTCACCTTTCCCGACGCGTCGCGCACGGTCGCGTGCGCCCATAGTTTACCACCTCCCTTGGCGCGGATCTGGAAAGCCATCAGGGCGCCGCCGCCGTCGAGGTTGGCGCCGATCCAGTCCCAGCCCGCCGCGTCGGGCATCAGCGCCTCGCTCGACCATTCGTGATCGAGCCATGCGCTCCCCTTGACCGCCACCGGCGCCATGCCGGCGCGGCCGGCGCTGCCCGTCACTTCCAGCTGGGGTTCGCTGTAGTAGTAGCTCGCGTGCCGGGGACTCGGCCCCTTGCGCGAATAGCCGCCTTCGCCCTGCACCAGCACCGGCTGGGTGGGGCGCAGCCTGAGCTCCAGGTTCAGTTCCCCGGAGCGGATGGTGACGCGGTAGCCGCCGCCGGCGTCGCGCACCATGCGCCAGTCGTCCAGCTTCAGGTCGGTGTTGCCGGTGCGCGCCCAGGCCAGGCCGAAACCCTCGCGCGCGCTGCGCTGGTCGTGCACCAGGCGCCCCACCGACGGGTCGGACAGGGCGGCGTGGCCGATCACCAGCTGGCGCGGGGCGAAGGCGCTGGGGTTGTTCGGATCGTGGTCGGTGCGGCTGCGGAAGAAGGTGACCTGGAAGCCGAGCGGCTTGCGCTCCGGCGTCTCGAGCCAGCCGGTGACGTACCACCACTCGGTGCGGAACTCCGGATGGGCCCCGTAGTCGCGCGGGAAGGACAAGGCGGCGCCCGGCGTGACGGCGGCGAAATCCGGCGGCGCCGCATGGCACAGCCGGGCGAGGAACAGCATGAAGAATAGGGCGAAGCGCATGATTTACCAGTCCTCCCTGACGGCGCGCACCGGGCCCGCCGACAGCGCGTAACGCCCCGACACCAGCGCCGTGGCGACCGAGGCGGCGAGCAGCACGGCGGCCACGCTGCCCAGCAGTGGCCAGGGCAGGTGCAGTTGCATGGTCCAATGGAACGATTGCGGATTGACGACGTAGACCAGGATCAGGCTGATCACCAGGCCGAGGGCGAAGCCGCAGGCCACGCCGAGCACGGTCAGCAAGCCGCCTTCGAAGGCGAGCAGCTTGTAGACCTGGCCGCGCGTGACGCCGACGTGGCGCAGCATCCCGAATTCGCGCGCCCGGGCCAGGGTCTGGGCCGAGAAGCTGGCGGCCACGCCGGACAGGCCGATCGCGATCGCGATGGCTTCCAGCAGGTAGGTGACGGCGAAGCTGCGGTCGAAGATCCTGAGGCTCATCTCGCGGATGTCGCCGGGCCGCATCATTTGCAGCGCCGCGCCGAAAGGCAGGGCGCGGATGCCCTGTTCGAGCTGGTCGATGGACGCGCCGCGCGCGGCCCACAAGGCGGCGTCGGTGACCTCGCCCTCGCCGGTGAGCGCGCGGTAGTCGCCCAGGCGCATCACGATGGAGCCGGACTGGTTGGCATAGTCGCGCCAGACGCCGGCCACGAAAAATTCCGCCGTGGCCCCGCCCAGCGGCACCCGCAGGCGCCCGCCGACGCGGGCGCCGTACAGGTCGAGCATGGCTTCGGACACCCAGGCGGGCCGCGCACCTGGCGGTGGCGCCGCGGTCTCGCCGACCAGGTAGAGCAGCCGGCCCGGATCGCTTGTGTCGATATCGCGCGCGATCACGACCACCGGCGGGCGCGCCGGGTCGAGCGTGACGCGCCGGGTGCGCAGGAACTGGGCCTGGGCCACGCCGGGCGCCGCGGCCAGCGCGGCCTGCTGTGCGGGGCTCAGGAAGCCGGTGTTGCCGCCTGCCGCGGTGCGCACGTAGAGGTCGGCGGGCAGGATGTGGCCCATCCAGTCGTCGACGGACACACGGAAGCTGGCCACCATGATGCCCATGGCGACCATCAGGCTGAAGCTGGCGAGCACGCCGCCGAGGGCGATCGAGGCCTCGCCGGGCGCGTTGGCCAGGCGCGCCAGCGACAGCGTCAAGACAGGCGGTGCACTGCGGCGCCGCAGCACCAGCGCTTCGAGCGCGCGGAAGGTGACGGCGGCGAAGCGCGGCATCAGGCCGATCCCGCCGATCAGCAGCAGCGCGATGGCGAAATAGCCGAACAGCGGCAGTTCGAACACCGGCGGCGCGAACGCGAAGGCGGCGGCCAGCAGCAGGCAGGCCGCGGAGGGCCAGACCCGCGCCAGCCGGGACAGGGCGCCTTCGTCGGCGCCCGACTTGATCGCCACCGCCGGGCGCGCGCGCGCGGCTTCCCAAGCCGGCATTGCGCAGCCGAGCAGGGCGACGCCCAGCCCGAGCGCGAAGAACACGAAGGCCGCGACAGGGGTGAACTGGACTTGCGGCCGGATGCCGGGGAAGTAGCCGGCGCCCAGGTCGCCGCCGAAATAGTGGAGGGCCGCGGCGGCCAGCGCATAGCCGGAGGCCACGCCCAGCAGGGCGCCGGCGACGCCCAGGCTGCCGCCTTCGAGCAGCACCTGGCGCAGCAGCTGGCCGCGCTCCAGGCCCAGCACGCGCAGCAGCGCGAACTGGCTGCGCCGCCGCATCACCGACAGCGCCTGGGTCGAGAACACCAGGAAGGCGCCGGTGAACAGGGCCACCAGGGCCAGCACCGTCAGGTTGACGCGGTAGGCGCGGCTCATGTTGTCGGTGCGGCTGGCCTGGTTCTCGTCGTTTGGCTGGCCGACCGTGAAGCGGTCCGGGAAATCGCGTTGCAGCTCCGCCGTGAGTCGACGCTGGAAGGCGCTGCGGTCGACGCCGTCGCGCAGCTTCAGGTCCACGCGCGAAAGCTTCCCAAGGCGCTGGAAGCGCCACTGCAGGGCGCCGATGTCCATCACGGCGATGCGCTGGCCGGCGCGGGCGCGCTGGATCGGCCCGGCCACGCGCAGCGCCACGTCGGCGGTGCCGGCGCGCAGGTGCAGGATGTCGCCGGTGCCGGCGCCGAGCCAGGACCGCGCCGCGGGCGACAGGAAGACGGCGTCGTCGGCCAGCACGTCGGTCACGCGGCCCTCCGACGCCACGCCCACCAGGTCGGGCGCGATGAAACCGGCGCGGAAGGCGTCGATGCCGATGATCCGCAGCGCGCCCCCCTGGGCGCCTTCGCGCCCGGCGATCCCGGCGGAGACTTCGAGCACGGGAGAAGCCACCGCCACCAGCGGGTGGCCGGCCAGGCGCGGATAGACGGCTTCGTCGAACAGGGGTTCGCGGCCCGCCACCTGGATGTCGGCCTGGCCGGACAGGCTCTTGACGGCGGCGGAGAATTCGTTGAACGCGGCGGCGTTGATGAGGTGGATGGCGAAGCCCATCGCCACCCCGACCGCGATCGCGGCCACCGCCACCAGCGCGCGCACCGGGTGGGCGCGCCATTCGCCGAGCAGCAGCCAGCGTGACAGGAGCGTCAGGCCGGGCATTCCACCGCCAGGGCCTCGGCCTGGCGCCGCGCCTTGATGCGCGCCGCCTCGAGGGCCGCGCCGGTGCTGCGGCGCGCGTCCTCTTCGGCCCACTGTTGATGGAGGCGCAGCTTGTCGCAACGGCGGCGCAGGCCGGCCGCCTCGCGCCGTGCGCGGGCAGCTTCGCGTTCCTCGACCAGGGCGCGGGCGGCACGCTCCTTCTCGATGTCCCGCAATGCGGCGCGGCCCCGTTCGAGGCGCGCCGCGGCCTCCGGGTCGGGGGCGGGCGCTTCCGGCACCGCCAGCTCGGTTGCGGCGCGGCCGCAAGGCCGGTCGCTGTAGCTGATCCGGCCGGCCTCGCTGCATTTGTAGATGGTATCGGCCGCCGCGGCCTGGCACAGGGCGCAGGCAGTCAGCATCGTCAAGGCTCGCAACATGTCGCTCTCCTGGTCAAAGAATTTTGCCAGGGTTCATAATGCCGAGCGGGTCCAGGGCGGCCTTGACGGCACGCATCATGTCCAGTTCGACCGGCGACTTGGTGCGCGCCAGTTCCTCGCGCTTGAGGGCGCCGATGCCGTGTTCGGCCGAGATCGAGCCGCCGAAGCTGCCGACGCTGTCGTGCACGATGCGGTTGACCAGCTCCTGGTGCGCCAGGAAGGCGTCATGGCCGCTGCCCCCGGGCGGCGCGACGTTGTAGTGCAGGTTGCCGTCGCCCAGGTGGCCGAAGGTGACCAGCTGGCAGCCGGGGAAAGCCTGCAGCAGGGCCGCATCGGTGCGCGCGATGAATTCCGGGATGCTGGACACGGGCAGCGAGATGTCGTGCTTGATGTTCTTGCCGGCCGCCGCCTGGGCCAGCGGGATATGCTCGCGCAGCTGCCACAGGCCCAGGGTCTGCGCGCCGGAGGTGGCGAGCACGGCGTCGCGCGCGACGCCGCTGTCGAGGGCGGCGCCGATGCCCGATTCCAGCAGCGCCGAGGCGTGGTCTTCCGACTCGCTGCTCGACAGTTCCACCAGGGCGTATTGCGGATAGCGCGCGGCGAACGGGTGGCGCAGCTTGGGGAAATGGGTCTCGACCAGCTGCAGGCAGAAGTCCGACATCAGTTCGAAGCCCGTCAGCGCGGCGCCGCACTGGTCTTGCAGCAGGCCGAGCAGCGACAGCGCATGGCGCGGCGATTCCAGCGCGACCAGGGCGCTGAGCGCCGCCTTGGGCTGCGGGTAGAGCTTGAGCACGGCGGCCGTGATGATGCCCAGCGTCCCCTCGGCGCCGATGAACAGGTCGCGCAGGTCGTAGCCGGTATTGTCCTTGCGCAGGCCGCGCAAGCCGTTCCAGATTTCGCCCTGGGCGGTGACCACTTCCAGGCCCAGGCACAATTCCCGCGTGGTCCCGTAGCGCAGGACGGCGGTGCCGCCGGCATTGGTCGCCAGGTTCCCGCCGATGGTGCAGCTGCCTTCCGCCGCCAGCGACAGGGGAAACAGCATGCCGGCGCCGGACGCGGCCTGCTGGACGTCGTAGAGGATGCAGCCGGCTTCCACCGTCATGGTGCGATTGGCGGCATCGAGGGCGCGGATACGGTCCAGGCGCCGCAGCGAAACGACGATGGCCGAGCCGCTGGCGTCCGGCACGCTGCCCAGCACCAGGCCGGTGCGGCCGCCCTGCGGCACCACCGGGACGCGGGCGGCGGCGCAGGCGCGCACCACGGCGGCCACTTGCTCGGTATTCGCGGGCAGCACCACGGCGCGGGCGCGCCCGGTGAAGCGGCCGCGCCAGTCGGTGAGGAAGGGCGCCATGTCGGCCTGCTCGCCGAAGACGTGGGCGTCGCCGGCGATGGCGCGGCATTGCGCCAGCAGCGCATCAGTCATGCGGCACTTTGACCTTGTCGAGCAATTCCTTGGCCAGGCGCCGGGCTTCCTTCTTGAACGGGCGCAGGTAGAGCAGGGCGCAGGCGAAGTACACCAGCACCAGCGCCACCTCGCCCATGGCCATGAGGCGCGAGGCTTCGAGCTGGTCGGCCCAGGCGCGCACGGCGCCTTCGGCGAAGTACACGAGAATCATCATCGACGACCATTGCAGGGTGTACAGGTCGCGCTTGATGACCCCGCGCAGCGGCAGCAGCAGCGGCACGGCCTTCAGCGCCAGCAGCCAGCTGCCCGGCTGCAGGGGTGCCACGACGACTTCCCAGGCCACCAGCCAGCCGATCAGCCAGATCAGGCTGGCGATGGCGCCGGTATGGAAGAGTTTTGCGGTATTCATTCAGCGCGTTCCATGCAGTTTGACGGCGGCCTCGGCGAGGCGCCGTCCGAGCGCCACCGAGAGGCTGCGCTCGTCCTCGGTCAGGGCGCGCTTGCCGTCGACGCCGGCCCAGTGGGTCGCGCCGTAGGGGCTGCCGCCGCTGGCGGTATTCATCAGTTCCGGATGGGTGTAGGGCAGGCCCATCACCAGCATGCCGTGGTGCAACAACGGGATCATCATCGACAGCAGGGTCGCCTCCTGGCCGCCGTGCAGGCTGCCGGTGGAGGTGAACACGACCGCCGGCTTGCCGGACAGCGTGCCGTTGACCCAGTCGGTGGCGGTCCCGTCGAGGAAGTATTTCATCGCCGAGGCCATGTTGCCGAAGCGGGTAGGGGAACCCAGCGCCAGCCCGGCGCAGTCGGCCAGGTCCTCGAGGTCGACGTAGGGCGCGCCATGCACCGGAATGTCGGGCTCGGTGGCCTCGGCCACGGTAGAGATGGCCGGGACCGTGCGCAGGCGCGCCTCGGCGCCGGGGACGCTGTCGATGCCCTGGGCGATCAGTTCGGCCAGCTTGCGCGTGGCCCCGTGGCGCGAGTAGTACAACACGAGGATGGTCAGGTTCTGGTTCATCGTTGGTATTATAGAATGCTTTGCTGAAATATCCCGCTTGCACATTACCCTTGCACACAGGCCATCGACCCATGCTTTCCAGAACCGTCCATCATCTTTCGCGGTCCACCAGCGGGATGTTCAACGTCAGCGTCGATCGCGTGCGCGGCCTGACCTGGGCGGAGGCGCGCGACCTGGTGCGCTTCGCGCGCCGCCGCCTGACCGAGGAAAGGCTGCCCCAGGTGGCGGGCAGCCTGACCTTCACCACGACCCTGGCCCTGGTGCCGTTGCTAACGATCGTCCTGGCCATTTTTACCACGTTTCCGGTCTTCGGTCAGTTGCGCACGACCCTCGATGCCTGGTTCGTGCAGACCCTGATGCCCAAGGCCATCGCCAGCACGGTCAGCGCCAACCTGACCCAGTTCGCGAGCAAGGCCAAGGGCCTGTCGGCGGTCGGCGCGGTGGCCCTGCTGTTCACCACCGCGGCGATGATGGGCATGATCGAACGCGCCTTCAACCAGATCTGGGGCGTGCGCCGGCCGCGCAAGCTGTCGCAGCGCATCCTGATCTACTGGGCGCTGGTGTCGCTGGGGCCGATGCTGTTCGGCCTGTCGCTGACCGCCACCTCGCAGCTGTTCAGCGTGACCAAGGCCGTGCCTTTCGTGGGCGCGCTGTTCTATACCCTGATCTCCATCGCCCTGACCACCGGGGCGTACACCTTGCTGTACATGACGGTGCCGAACCGCCCGGTGGACTGGCGCGACGCCGTCTGGGGCGGACTGGCGGCGGCGATCGCCTTCGAAGTCGCCAAGCGCGCGTTCGCCCTGTTCATCAGCAAGTTCCCGACCTACGCGATCATCTACGGCGCGCTGGCGGCGCTGCCGCTGTTCCTGATCTGGATCTACGTGTCATGGCTGATCACCCTGGTGGGCGCGGTCCTGACGGCAGCGCTGCCGGTGGTCAAGTACGAGCGCTGGTGGTACCAGCCGGCGCCGGGCAGCGCCTTTGTCGACGCGATGGCGGTGCTCAAGGTGCTGTACGGCAGCTCGCAGGTGACCGGAACGGCCCTGGTCTCGAGTGCGACGATCCGCGCCCATACCCGCATCGGCTACGACGAGATGGGCATGCTGCTGGAGAAGATGGTGGCCGCCGGCTGGGTCGGGCGGGTGCAGGACGATCTCTCGGCGCGCATGCGCTGGGGACGCGGCGTGCGCGAGAATGCGGACAACTGGGTGCTCTTGACCGACCCAAGCAAGCTGCGGGTGGCCGACGTCTACCGCCTGTTCGTGTTCGACCACAGCGGCGCCGACGTCGTCAAGCGCGACGAGCCGCAGCCGGATACCCCGCTGGCGGTGGACACCGCGCAACTCGCGCGCCAGGTGGAAAACGCCGTCGAGCAGGGCCTGGACCAGACCCTGGACGCGCACTTCCGGCTCGGTACAGCCGAATCTACCAGCTGAGCTTCCCGGTCAGCATCTGCCAGTACATGACCCAGTCGGCCCGGAACGAATACCAGGGATAGTCGAAGGTGGCCGGCCGGTTCTTCTCGAAGAAGAAATGGCCGATCCAGGCCCCGCCGTAGCCGGAAACGACAGCGAACAGCAGCCACCACCAGTTCATGCTGTCGATGAACTGGGCGATGGCGGCGATGGCCGAGGAGGTGCCGAAAAAGTGCGCCCGCCTGCAGCGCCGGTCTTCGTGCTGGCTCAGGTAGTAGGGGTAGAACTCCGCGAAGCTGGCAAAACGTGCGCGTGCAGGGGCATCCATGGCATCTCCTCAGGTCGCGTAGGCGGACGCTGCAAACCCCGCCAGGGCGTCGAGGACGGGATCGGGGGCTTCGGTCATCAGGGAATGGCCGGCATCCACGGTGACGATTTTGCCATGCTTGATCGCTCCGGTCAGCAGTTTCGCCGATCGTGCCGGGGTCATCATATCCTTGCTGCCCAGGATGAACAGGGTCGGACATGCCACGCCGGCCGCGGCCGCTTCGCCGTTGGCGTAGCTGTTGCAGGCCGCGAAGTCGGTGTGGAAGAGCTGCTCGGGGTTGCGCGCCGACATGCGCTGCATCAGCCGGCGTGCGCCGCCCATCACCGAAAAACCCGGGCCGGGACAGGACGGCTTGTGCGCCATCGACGAGTGGGAAAAGATGTTGACCATGTCGATCGCCGCCTCTTCGTCGCTGCGCGAGGTCTCGAGCAGGGCATCGGACACCTTCATCGGATAGGCCGTGCCCAGCAGGGCCAGGCCGGCCGCCCTGGCCGGCGCACGGTGCGCCGCTTCGAGCGCGATCAGGGAGCCCATGCTGTGGCCGCCCAGGATCGCTTTTTCCACGCCGGCGGCATCCAGCAGCGCAAGCAGCCAGTCGGCCATGGCTTCCACACTGGTGAGCGCCGGGCCTTCGCTGCGGCCGTGGCCGGGCAGGTCAGGGACCAGCACCGCATGGCCGTGGTGCGCGAGGTAGCGGCTCTGCAGTCCCCACACGGAATGATCGTTCTGGGCGCCGTGCACCAGCACGATCGCCGGCAGCGCCGCGTCGAAGGCCTTGCCGCCGGTGTAGCAGTAGGCCTGCCTGCCTTGTACGTTCACGAGCATCTCAGGCTCCTTTCTGGGCCAGCTTCAGGCCGCGCTTGAGGTCTTCGATCAGGTCCGCCGGGTCTTCCAGGCCGACCGACAGGCGCATCGTGCCTTCGGTAATGCCGCCCGCCGCCAGCTGGTCGGCGGGCACGCGGAAGTGGGTGGTCGAGGCAGGGTGGATGACCAGCGATTTCGCGTCGCCCACGTTGGCCAGGTGCGAGAACAGCTGCAGGCCGTCCGCGAAACGGCGGCCGGCGGCGCGGTCGCCCTTGAGGTCAAAGGTGAGCACGGCGCCGCAGCCCTTGGGCAGCAGGCGCCGGGCCAGCGCGTGGTCCGGGTGGCTGTCCAGCTCCGGATAGGAGACCGAGTCGACCATCGGGTGCGAGAGCAGGAACTCGACCACCTTGCGCGTGTTGGCCACGTGGCGGTCCATGCGCAGGCCCAGCGTCTCGATGCCTTGCAGGATGGCGAAGGCGTTGTGCGGGCTCATGGCCGCGCCGAAGTCGCGCAGTCCCTCGCGGCGCGCGCGCAGGGCGAAGGCGCCGACGGTCGATTCTTCCGCGAACACCATGCCGTGGAAGCCATCGTAGGGTTCGCACAGCTCGGGGAAGCGGCCGCTGCGCTCGTGGGCGGCCTGCCAGTCGAAGGTGCCGCCGTCCACCAGCAGCCCGCCGATGGCGGTGCCGTGGCCGCACAGGAACTTGGTGGCCGAGTGGAACAGCAGATCCGCGCCCAGGTCGAAGGGACGCTGCAGGTAGGGCGTGGCGAAGGTCGCGTCGACCATCAGCGGCAGGTCGTGTTCGTGGGCGATGGCCGCGACAGACGGGATGTCGAGCACGTCCAGGCCGGGGTTGCCCAGGGTTTCGCCGAACAGGATCTTCGTGTTCGGGCGGATCGCGGCGCGCCAGGCGTCCAGGTCGCGCGGGTCGACGAAGCTGGTCTCGATGCCGAAGCGGCGCAGGGTATAGGACAGCAGGTTGTGCGAGCCGCCGTAGAGCGCCCGCGAAGCGACAATGTGCGCGCCGGCGCCTGCGATGGTCGCGAGGCCCAGGTGCATCGCGGCCTGGCCGCTGGCCGTGGCGATGCCGGCCACCCCGCCCTCGAGCGCGGCGATGCGCTCTTCCAGCACGGCGTTGGTCGGGTTCGAGATGCGCGAATACACGTGGCCGGCGCGCTCCATGTTGAACAGCGCGGCGGCATGGTCCGAATCGCGGAAGGCGAACGAGGAGGTGAAGTGGATCGGGGTGGCACGCGCGCCGGTGGCCGGGTCGGGCGTGGCGCCCGCGTGCAGGGAGAGGGTGTCGAAACCGGGATAACGGGGACCGCTCATCGCTAGGAACTCATCGGGAGTGAAGATGGCGGGCATCCTAGCATTTATTTAATTTTACGCAACTAGTTGTCTAGGCGTCCGGGCGCGTCGCTGGATTTTTTGACTGGCATCAGCTACAGTCGGAGTTATGGCTTATACAAAAGTATCTTCTAGCGCTTTTTTCAACGAAACCGGGGTGGCCAACATGAAAGTCTCCGAGATCCTGCAGGTCAAGGGTGAGGTCCTGTACACCGTAGCGCCCGACACGCCGCTGGTCGACGCGGCGACCACGATGTCCGAGAGGGACATCGGTTCGCTGGTCGTGATGGAATACGGCGACCTGGTCGGCATGCTGACCTTCCGCGAAGTGATCAAGGCGCTGCGCGAAAACGGCGGCTCCCTGGGCGCCGGCACCGTGCGCAAGCACATGGACGACAGCCCGATCACCGTCACGCCGGACACCGAAGTGAACGAAGTGCGCCGCATCATGCTGGAGAAGCACGCGCGCTACCTGCCGGTGATGAACGCCCGCACCCTGCTGGGCGTGATTTCGTTCTACGACGTGGCCAAGGCCGTGCTGGAAGCCCAGAGCTTCGAAAACCGCATGCTCAAGGCCTACATCCGCGACTGGCCGGCCGAAGAAACCGCGACCGATTAAGCGCGATCGCCGCTGTCGGCGGCGCTGCCGCCGACGCGTTCATGCCGCGATTCTGCGCGCCTGCTCCTTGAGCCATGCCTGCAAATCCTCGGGGCTCAGGGGCCGCGAGAACAGGTAGCCCTGCGCCAGCGGGCAACCCAATTGGCGCAGGATCTCCGCCTGGCGCTCGTCCTCCACGCCCTCCGCGATCACCGACAATCCCAGGTTGCGTCCCAGTTGCACCACCATCTGGGCGATGCTGCTTCCGCGCGCCGAGCCGGTGATCTCGGTGACGAAGGCGCGGTCGATCTTGAGCCGGTCCACCTGCAGGCGCTGCAGGTGCGACAGCGAGGAGAAGCCGGTGCCGAAATCGTCGATCGCGATCGAGACGCCGGTGCGCTTGACCTGGGCCAGCTTTTCCACCAGCAGGGCCGGTTCTTCCATGGCCATCGATTCCGTGATCTCGAGCTCGATGTACTCGGGCGGCGCGCCCGTGTCTTCGAGCGCGCGGCCCAGCATGTCGAGGAAGTGCGGGTGGCGGAACTGGACCTGGGACACGTTCACCGACATCGTGAAATCAAGGTGCCCGGCCTGGCGCAGGCGCATCAGCTCCGCGCAGGCCTGGCGCAGCACCCATTCGCCGATCTCGACGATCAGGCCGGAATATTCGGCGATCGGAATGAAGCGGTCCGGCGGCACCAGGCGGCCGTCTTCAAGGCGCCAGCGCAGCAGCGCCTCCGCGCCGAAGGGGCGGTCGGCTTTCAGATCGACCTGGGGCTGGTAGGCCAGGAACAGCTGGCCGCGCTGGAAGCCGCTGCGCAGCGCGTGCATCATGCGCACCCGCTCGCGGATCTCGACGCCCATGCTGCGCGAGAAGTAGAAATGGCCGGCGCGCTGCTGCGACTTGGCGCGCTTGAGGGCGATGTCGGCATCCTTGAGCGCGTCCGCGCCACTGCCGTCGTGCTCGCCCAGGCGCACCAGGCCGAGGGTGGCCGACACTTGCACGTCCTGTCCGTCGATCTGGAAGGGTTCGCGGAACAAGGCCTGGATCGGGGCCGGCTGCACGGCAGCGGCATCGCCCAGGACGCAGAAGATGTCGCCGCCGATGCGCGCCACCTGCAGGCCCGCATCCAGGCGCGTCTTCAGGCGCCGCCCGACCGCGACCAGCAGCAGGTCGCCGAAGTGGTGGCCGAGGGCGTCATTGGTTTCCGCAAAATGATCCAGGTCGACCAGGGCCAGGATCGCCTGGCCGCGTTGCGGCGAGGACAGGGTGGCGTCGACCAGTTCCACCAGGCGCGTGCGGTTGGGCAGGCAGGTCAGGGGATCGTGGAAGGCGGCCTGGTTCAGGCGGCTCACCAGTTCGACGTTGTCGAGGCTGACCGCCACCAGCCCGGCGAAGACTTGCAGCAGGCGCTGCTCGGTCTCGCCGATGGGGCGGTCGAGCGGCACGCAGGCCACGAAGTCGCGGCCCGCCTTGCCGGGGAAATACAGGGTCAGGAGGCCGTCGTCGACCATGCCGCGGCGCGTGACCATGGCGCGATCGATGGCGATGGCGAGGTGGCCGCCGCGCTGGCCGCCCAGTTCGCGTCCGTCGAGGTGGCGGCAGGCGCCGCTGGCGGCCACCGCGTGCAGCACGTCGGGATGGGCGTGACCGGTTTCGCGCACGCACAGCACGCCTTCGGCCGGCTGGCCGAGCAGGCGCCCGAGCTGGTCCAGGATGCCGACCGCGACGTCGCGCACCCCGTGCAGGGCCATCAGTTCGGCGCCGGCGGCGACGATGCGCTCCAGGCCCAGGCGGTTCTCGTCCAGGGCCCGGATCTGCTGGTAGGAGCGGATCGCGGCGGCCACCGTCGTATACAGCTTGGTGCGGGTCAGCTCGGACTTGGTCCGGTAATCGTTGATGTCGTAGCCGCGGATGGCTTCCATCTCGGGCGCGTAGCCGGGCTGGCCGGTGCGCAGGATGATGCGCACATCCGTCAGGCCGAGTTCGTGGCGGATGCGGCGCACCAGCGCCAGTCCGGCGTCGGCGCTCTCCATCACAACGTCGAGCAGGACGACGGCGATGTCGGCTTCGCGGCGCAGCAGCGCGAAGGCCTCGGCGGCCGAGTAGGCGTGCAGGAAACTGAGCCGCCGTCCCTGCATCTCCACGTTGCCCAGTGCGAAGGTGGTGGTCGAATGCACGTCGGCGTCGTCGTCCACCACCAGGATGCGCCATGCAGGGGCAGGGGATGCCGAACCGTCTTCCGCCTCGTCGGCGAAGACGAGGTCATCATGGCTCATGGGCACGTCCTTCAAGGCGCACGAGGGCGTCATCGATGCGGGCATGTATTACTTCTCCAGGTTGCTCGGCATGTGTCGGGCCAGTATATATGCAATTAACTATGAGAAAGTCACCAATTCCCTCAAAGCATAAAAATATATCCTTGCGGCAATGAATTTTACATCAGTGCAACATCGGCGGTCTCCTACGGCATCCGGGGCGTACTGGTAAAATGCTCATTCGACCAATCCCTTTGAGAAGAAGTACACCATGTCCGGCAACTCATTTGGCAAGCTGTTTTCCGTAACCACTTTCGGCGAGTCGCACGGCCCGGCCATCGGCTGCGTCATCGACGGCTGCCCGCCCGGCATGGCCTTGAGCGAAGCCGACATCCAGCCCGAGCTGGACCGCCGCAAGCCCGGCACCTCGCGCCACGTGACCCAGCGCCAGGAAGCCGACCGCGTCCAGATCCTGTCCGGCGTGTACGAGGGCGTCACGACCGGCACCCCGATCGCGCTGCTGATCCAGAACGAAGACCAGCGCAGCAAGGACTACGGCAACATCGCCGAGAGCTTCCGTCCAGGTCACGCAGACTACACCTACTGGCACAAGTACGGCGTGCGCGACCCGCGCGGCGGCGGCCGTTCGTCGGCGCGCCTGACGGCGCCGGTGGTGGGGGCGGGCGCGGTGGCCAAGAAGTGGCTGCGCGAGCAGTACGGCACCGAATTTTTCGGCTGCATGAGCGCGCTCGGCGACATCGCGGTGCCGTTCGAGGCGTGGGAGCACGTGCATGCTAATCCCTTCTTCGCGGCGACCTCGGACGCGGACCTGATCGCGCGCATGGAAGCCGCGATGGACGAATTGCGCCGCGCCGGCGACTCGATCGGCGCGCGCATCGACGTGGTGGCGCGCAAGGTGCCGGTGGGCCTGGGCCAGCCGATCTACGACAAGCTCGATGCCGACATCGCCTATGCGATGATGGGGATTAATGCGGTCAAGGGCGTCGAAATCGGGGCCGGCTTCGCCTCGGTGGCGCAGAAGGGCTCGGAGCATGGCGACGAGCTGACGCCGGAAGGCTTCGTGGGGAATAACGCGGGCGGCGTGCTGGGCGGGATCTCGACGGGGCAGGACATCACGGTGTCGATCGCGATCAAGCCGACGTCCTCGATCCGCACGCCGCGCAGGTCGATCGACAAGCAGGGCAATCCGGTGATGGTGGAGACTTTCGGGCGCCACGATCCTTGCGTGGGGATCCGGGCGACGCCGATCGCGGAGGCGATGCTGGCGCTGGTGCTGATCGATCACGCGCTCATGAACCGGGCGCAGTGTGGGGATGTGGAAGTCGGTACGCCAAGGATTTAAAGGCTAAGGCAACTTGGGCCCCTTGGCGGGGGCCCAGGTTCGGATCGCCGAGACAATCTCAAACGCGGGTGGCGATCGCCTCCAACTGATGCCGCCGTTCGACGGTCCGCACCACCAGCCCGCGCAAGTCATTCAGCAGCGCAAACTCCGTCTGGCTCAGGATCACCGACGGGAAGCTGTCGTCCCAATCCCCGTAAATGAAGCCCGCCGGCTGCCCGTGCGCGCACAGCGGAATCACCACGAAGCAGCGCGCCTCCGACAGCGTGCCTTTCCACCAGCCCGGCAGCTTGACCGCGAACTTGGCGTCGCGCGCGTTCTCGATGAAGATCACGCGGTCGCTCCCGAGCGCCGCATGGAAGACGTTCGGCTCGTAGACGTCGTCGAAGATCAGGTTCGGCAGCAGCGCCTTGGCGTTGTCGCCGAAGCCGATGCGCGCCGAGTACTTGCCGTCGCGGCGGTTGCGCAGGAAAGCGAAGGAGCGGGTGAAGGACAGCCCGTTGTGCATGGTCTCCAGCGCCATCGAGATCATCTGGCCCGCGGTGGCATTCGGCCCGGCGTCGCGCATGTCGGCCACGCCGCTCATCAGGATCTTGTTGCCGGCCATGCGCTTGCGGGTCGCCATGGCTTCCTTGGCGCGCTTTTCCAGCGGCTTGGCCAGCGGCGCGATGGACAGGTCCGATACCGCATCCGTCTTGGCCTTGTCGATCGCGCCCAGGATGCCGGTCGGCTCCACGCCCAGCATCGGCGAGAAGGTCTCGGCCAGCGAGGCCACGCGCGCGGCGCCGGCTTCGTCGTCGGCCCACAGGGCGTCGGCGGCCAGGGTCGACATGGTGCCCAATGCGGCCAGCCAGTCGTCGTGGCCGAAGCCTTCGCCGCGCTCGGCCGGCTCGACCCGGCGCATGCCCGCGATCAGGTTGCGCGGCAGGCCCCAGTAGCCGGCGGTGGCGCGGCCGATGTCTTCCAGCGACATGCCGAGCACCGTCTCGGCTGCCGTTTGTTCCTTCCCGGCGCCGGCGCTCTCGCCCATCTGGGTCCAGCGTTCCGGCATGTAGAAGGTGATCATCATCCGGCCCAGCGAGTGCAGGATCGAGCAGACCACCGCTTCCTCCGGGTCGCGCGTGGCCGCGCTGGCGGCCACCTGCTGCGCCACCATCCCGGCCAGCACCGCCTTTTCCATCTCGATGTGGGCGGCCTCGGTGTCCGGCGTGTTGCGGCTCAGTTCCTCGATCAGCTTCAGGCCGAGGGCCAGGTGGCCGATCGCCTCGGTACCCAGCACCAGCACCGCCTTGGAGACGGTGTTGATGCGTTGGCCGAAGGCGGAGTACATGCTGCTGTTCGCCAGGCGCAGCACCTTCTGGGTGAGCACGGGATCGGACAGGACGGTCTGGGTCATCGAGAACTCACGCTCGTCCTCGCCGCGCATAGAGGCGAGGATGGCGTTGATCGCCTTGGTGAATCCGGGCATGTCGCCCTGGCGGCGGATACGTTCCCACAGCAGGGCGAGGGTGGCTTCCCCCTTCGGCGAGCGCACGGTGTCGGCTTGTGTCGTCATGGTTTGACCGTCCGGGTCTCGGAAGGCAGGAGAGCGGTATAAAGGTTTTCCTTGAGGGCGGCCAGGGCCACGTTGGCCGGCATCGGCTTGCCGGTCAGGTAGCCCTGCACGTAATGCACCCCCTGGCCATCGAGCCAGGACAGCTGTTCCTCGGTCTCGACGCCTTCGGCCACGACCGACAGGTCGAGGTGCTTGGCCAGGTCGAGCACGGCGTTGCAGATGGCGGCGTCCTTGGTGGCTTCCGGCAGGTCTTTGACGAAGGCGCGGTCGACCTTGAGGACGGAAATGGGAAAGCGCTTGAGATAGGCCAGCGAGGAATAGCCGGTGCCGAAGTCGTCGATCGCGATGCGCGCCTCGCGCTCGGCCATCTTGGCCAGGATGGCTTCGGCGTGCAGCGGGTCGACCATCAGCGTGCCTTCGGTGATTTCGAGCACCAGCTGGCGGCCCGGGGTGCCGGAGAAGGCCAGGGCGTCGTCGAGCACCTGCAGGAAGCGGTCGCTGCGGAACTGGCGCGGGCTGATGTTGACCGAGATGTAGAGTTCGCGGCCCGCCACTTCCTGGAACTGGCGGATCTGCATGCAGGCGGCCTTCAGCGCCCAGGCGCCCAGCAGGTTGATCAGGCCGTTGGTTTCGGCGATCGGGATGAAGCGGCCCGGCGGCACCATGCCCAGGGTCGGGTGCTTCCAGCGCATCAGGGTCTCGAAGCCCTCGATGG
>CAMPHU010000031.1 GCA_946886065.1 uncultured Massilia sp.
CGATGCCGCCTTCGACGTCGACCCAGCTGTCCGGGCGGGTGGCGCCGGTCAGGTGGGAGATCTCGTAGAGTTCTTCCTTACGCTCCATCATGTAGAGCGCGAGGGCTTTCAGGGCCTGGGCGCGCTTCTGGAAGTCGAGCCCCATCAGCTGCTTGATGCCGGTCTTGCGCGCGTAGGTGATGGCTTCCTCGAAGTCGATCTTCTCGGCGTGGGTGTGGTAGATCAGCTGGTTGTCCAGCGCGCTGTGCAGCGGGGTGTGCGCTTCCTGGCCGTGCCAGCGGCCGGCGATCAGGCTTTGCAGGGTGGCGATGTTGCCCATGCTTTTGTCTCCGTTCAGTTATCTCGTCAGGTTGCGACAAGCTTCAATCCGTCGTTCCGCTTACCGACGTCATCCCCGCGAAGGCGGGGAGTCATGGCCGCCAGTGGCAGTTATGACGTTGTTTGGGTTGCCGGCTATTCTCAGCTTTTCGGCTTGTGCAGCGTCTCCGTACCGAAATCGATGCCCTTGCGGTTCGGCTCCACCTCGGTGAACGCCTCGACCTCACGCATCGTTTCCAGCGAACGCACATTCAGCTCGTGATACTGCCGCGTCCCGAAGCTCTTCCACTTCACATCTTCATCCGTCAGTTCGCGCATGACCTTGGCCGGCGTCCCCATGACCATCGAGCGCGGCGGAATGATCATCCCCGCCTTCACGAAGCTCATCGCCGCCACGATCGACTCCTCGCCGACCACCGCCTTGTCCATCACGACCGCATTCATGCCCACCATTGCATTGCGCTTGATGCGGCAGCCGTGCAGCACCGCGCCATGCCCGATGTGCCCATCCACCTCGACCACGGTGTCCTCGCCAGGAAAACCATGCATCACGCAGGTATCCTGCAGGTTGGCGCCCTCTTCCAGGATCAGGCGCCCGAAGTCGCCGCGCATCGAGGCCAGCGGGCCGATGTAGCAGCGCGGCCCGACGATCACGTCGCCGATCAGGACTGCCGACGGATGCACGTAGGCCGTCGGATGCACCACCGGCCGCACACCGTTGATCTCGTAGACCTTGACCATCTCAGACCCGCTCGACGATCAGCGCAATACCCTGGCCGACGCCGATGCACATCGTGCACAGCGCGTAGCGGCCCTTGGTGCGGTGCAGCTGGTTGACCGCCGTGGTCACCAGGCGCGCCCCCGAAGCACCCAGCGGGTGGCCCAACGCGATCGCGCCGCCGTTCGGATTCACGTGGGCCGCATCGTCCGCCAGGCCCAGGTCGCGCGTCACCGCCAGGCCCTGGGCGGCAAACGCCTCGTTCAGCTCGATCACATCCATCTGGTCCAGGGTCAGGCCGGTCTGCGCCAGCAGCTTCTTCACCGCCGGCGAGGGACCGAAGCCCATGATGCGCGGAGCCAGGCCCACGGTCGCCATGCCCACCACGCGCGCACGCGGGCTCAAGCCGTGGCGGCGCGCGGCGTCGCTTGATGCCAGCAGCAGCGCGCAGGCGCCATCGTTCAGGCTCGAGGCGTTGCCGGCGCTGACCGAACCGTCCGGCGTCACCACGCCCTTCAGCTTGGCCAGCGCTTCGAGGCTGCTCTCGCGCGGCTGCTCGTCGGTATCGAATACGCGCGACTCGCCTTTCTTGCCATGGAGCGTGACCGGCACGATCTCGTCCTTGAAGAAGCCCTCGGCATGCGCGCGCGCCCAGCGCTGCTGACTGCGCAGTGCGAAGGCGTCCTGGTCCGCACGGTTGATATTGAATTCGCGCGCCACATTCTCCGCAGTCTCCGGCATCGAATCGATGCCGTACCTGGCCTTCATCAAGGGATTGACGAAGCGCCAGCCGAGCGTGGTGTCCTCGATCTTGGCCGCGCGCGAGAAGGCGCTGTCGGCCTTGCCCATCACGAAGGGCGCACGGGTCATGCTTTCCACGCCGCCCGCGATCACCAGTTGCGCTTCGCCGGCCTTGATGGCGCGGGCGGCGGTGCCGACGGCGTCCATGCCCGATCCGCACAGGCGGTTGATGGTGTTGGCCGGCACGTCCTGCGGCAGGCCGGCCAGCAGCGCGGCCATGCGGCCCACGTTGCGGTTGTCCTCGCCCGCCTGGTTGGCGCAGCCGTAGAACAGGTCATCCACGGCGGCCCAGTCCACGTCCTTGTTACGGCTGATGAGCGCGGCGATCGGCAGCGCGCCCAGGTCGTCGGCGCGCACGGTCGAGAGCGAACCGCCGTAGCGGCCGAAGGGGGTGCGGATCGCGTCGCAGATGAAAGCGTCGTTCATGGAATCTCCTGGATTAAATTTTCGGGCGTTTGTCGACGACGCGCCTGGCCTTGCCGGTAAGCGTGCGTTCGATGCCTTGCGGGGGCATCAGCGTCACACGGGTGGTCACGCCCACATAGGTCTTGATGCAGTGCTGGAGCTCGCGGCACAGCGACTCCACGGTGTCTTGCGGCATATTCGCGTCGCGCAGCTCACCCAGCACTTCGAGTGTGTCGAGATGGCCGTCGCGCGCCACCACCAGCTGGTACTGGGGCGCCAGCAGCGGCATCTTGAGGATCAGTTCCTCGATCTGGCTCGGGAACACGTTCACGCCGCGGATGATCAGCATGTCGTCCGAGCGCCCCGTGATGCGGTCCATGCGGCGCATGGAGCGCGACGTCGGCGGCAACAGGCGGGTCAGGTCGCGGGTGCGGTAACGGATGATCGGCAGCGCTTCCTTGGTGAGCGAAGTGAACACCAGTTCGCCCTCTTCGCCGTCCGGCAGCACCTCGCCGGTGTCGGGGTCGATGATCTCGGGGTAGAAATGGTCTTCCCAGATCACCGGGCCGTCCTTGCTCTCGATGCATTCGCTGGCCACGCCCGGCCCCATCACCTCGGACAGGCCGTAGATGTCGACCGCATCGATGCCGGCGCGCTGCTCGATCTCGCGGCGCATGGCGTCGGTCCAGGGCTCGGCGCCGAAAATGCCGACCTTCAGCGAGGACTCGGCCGGGGCTATCCCCTGGCGCTGGAATTCCTCGATGATGTTCAGCATGTAGGACGGCGTGACCATGATGATCGAGGGCTTGAAGTCGCAGATCAGCTGCACCTGCTTCTCGGTCTGGCCGCCGGACATCGGCACCACGGTGCAGCCCAGGCGCTCGGCGCCGTAGTGGGCGCCCAGTCCGCCGGTGAAGAGGCCATAGCCGTAGGCGATATGCACCATGTCGCCCGGACGGCCGCCGGCGGCGCGGATCGAGCGCGCCACCACGCCGGCCCAGGTGTCGATGTCCTTCCGGGTATAGCCGACCACGGTCGGCTTGCCGGTCGTGCCCGATGAAGCGTGCACGCGCACCACCTGCTCGCGCGGCACGGCGAACAGGCCGAAGGGGTAGTTGTCGCGCAGGGTCTTCTTTTCGGTGAAGGGGAACTTCGCCAGGTCCGCCAGCGTCTGCAAGTCGTCCGGATGGACGCCGGCGGCATCGAACGCGGCGCGGTAGTGCGGCACGTTCTCGTACGCGTGCCGGAGCGACCATTTCAGGCGTTCCAGCTGGAGCGCCTGCAACTCGTCGCGGCTGGCGCGTTCGATCGGCTCCAGTTCACCTGGCATGGGACTACGTTGGACCATCTCGACCTCCTTGAACTATCGGGAATCTATCGGGCAGATGCGCCGACCTCTGCGACGTGCCCGCTGACGCGGTGCGACTTCCCGCGGAACAGCGCGACCGTGCGCCCTTCCCCGTTGGTCACGGTGACGTCGTAGACGCCGGTCTTGCCGGCAAGCGCCTGCTCCACCGCTTCCGCCACCAGCAGGTCGCCTTCGCGGCCTGGTGACAGGTAATCGATGCTGCAGCCGGCGCCCACGGTATTGAAGTTGTGCGAGTTGCAGGCGAACGCGAACGCGCTGTCCGCCAGCATGAAGATGTAGCCGCCGTGGCAGGTGGCGTGGCCGTTGAGCATGTCTCCGCGCACGCGCATCGACATGCGCGCGTAGCCGGGCCGGATCTCGTCGAGCGCCATGCCCAGTGCCTGGCTGGCGGGGTCGCGCTCGTACATGGTCTTGCCGGCCAGTTCGGCCAGGGCCTGCGGGTCGCTATGCATGGATGCGCGCTCCGACAGGATCCGCGGCCAGCTTGCGGCGCAGCAGCGGCGACACGCGGTAGCGGTCCTCGCCGTAGACGTCCGCCAGGTTGGCCAGCACCGCCACGATGTGCGGCAGGCCGACGCTATCCGCCCAGGCCAGCGGGCCGCGCGGGTAGTTCACGCCCTTTTGCATGGCCGTATCGACGGCGCGCGCGCTGCACACCCCCTGGTTGACAGCATCGGCCGCCTCGTTGGCGAGCATCGCCACAGTGCGCATCACGGCCATGCCCGGCACGTCGTCCAGGCGGGTGACGGCGAAGCCTGCGGCCTGGAACATGCCGACCACGGCGTGGTAGGCCGCATCGCTGCACTGGTCGGCGCGCGCCAGCGCCACGCGGGTGGCCTTGGAAGCGTCCAGCAGCAGGTCGACCAGCACGGTGTCCGCATGGCCGTCGTCGCGGGCGCGCTGGGTGGCGCTGCGGCCGTCGGTGAGGTGCACGGCCGCGCCTTCGCAACGGATGCCGTCGCCTTCCGACTGCGCGAAGCCGGCGCCACGCAGGCGCTCAGCCAGCGGGCCGGCGCCGACTGCGACCGATTCCGGACGCGATTGCGCTGCTTCAGTCTGCGGCATGGCCTTCCCGGCGCCTTCACCGTACATGTAGAAGCCGCGGCCGGTCTTGCGGCCCAGGAAGCCGGCGTTGACCAGTTCCTGCTGCAGGATCGAGGGCGTGAAACGCGGGTCGCCGAAGTAGGCGTTGAACACCGAATTCGTGACCGAGAAGTTGACGTCGTGGCCGATCAGGTCCATCAGCTCGAAAGGACCCATGCGGAAGCCGCCGCAGTCGCGCATCACGGCGTCCAGGGTAGCCGGGTCGGCGGCCTGCTCGAGCAGCAGGCGCAGGCCTTCGGCGTAGTACGGGCGGGCGACGCGATTGACGATGAAGCCCGGGGTGGACTTGGCGTGCACCGGGTTCTTGCCCCAGCTTTCGGCGGTGGCGTAGACAGTGCTGGCGACTTCCTTGCCGGTCGCCAGGCCACTGATCACTTCGACCAGCGCCATCAGCGGTACCGGGTTGAAGAAGTGCATGCCGACCAGGCGTTCCGGGCGGCGCAGCGGCGCAGCGATCGCGGTGACGGAGATCGACGAGGTGTTGGTAGCCAGGATGCAGTCGTCGCCGACGATTCCTTCCAGCTCGGTGAACAGGGCGCGCTTGGCGTCCAGGTTCTCGACGATGGCTTCGACCACCAGGACCGCGTCCTTCGCTTCCTGCAGGGAGGCGATGGCTTTCAGGCGCTCGCTCGCCAGGTCGGATTCGGCCGCGCCCATGCGGCCCTTCTCGACCAGCTTGGAATAGGCGATGCAGATGCTCTCGATGGCCTTGGCGGCGGCCTCTGGCCGGGTGTCGTAGAGCAGGACCTGGTGGCCGGCCATCGCCGCGGTCTGGGCGATGCCCGAGCCCATGGCGCCGCTGCCGATCACGGCGACGGTGCTGCCTTGCGGAAGTGCGTGCATCCTTACTCTCCCTTGAAGTGCGCCGGGCGCTTGCCGATGAAGGCGGCGACGCCTTCGCGGTAGTCGTGGCTGTAGCCGAGTTCGCGCATCATGTGCGCTTCCAGCTGCAGCTGGTCTTCCAGCGAGTTGGCGTAGCCGGCCTGGAAGGCTTTCTTGGTGAAGGCCAGGCCCTTGGTCGGGGCGCTCGCGAAGTGCTCGGCCATGGCCATGGCTTCGTCCATCAGGGCTTCGTCGGGAACGCAGCGCCAGATCAGGCCCCATTGCTCGGCCTTTTCGGCGCTGAGCTTTTCGCCCAGCATGGCCAGGCCCGTGGCGCGGGCCGGGCCGATCAGGCGCGGCAGGTGCCAGGTGCCGCCGGTGTCGGGGATCAGGCCAAGCTTGCAGAAGGCTTCGATGAAGCTGGCGGATTTGGCGGCCAGCACGATGTCGCAAGCCAGGGCCAGGTTGGCGCCGGCGCCTGCCGCCACGCCGTTGACGGCGCAGATGACCGGCATCGGCAGGTTTTTCAGGGTCAGGACCAGGGGGGCGTAGAACTTCTCGACCGATTCGCCCAGGTCGACGCTCGGGGCGCCGGGGTCGACGGCGCGGTCGTTCAGGTCCTGGCCGGCGCAGAAGCCGCGGCCGGCGCCGGTCAGTACCAGGACGCGGGCGGTTTTATCTTCCTGCAGCTTGGTGAGCGCGTCGCGCACTTCGAGGTGCATGGCCTGGGTGAAGCTGTTCAGGCGGTCGGGGCGGTTCAGGGTCAGGACGGCGATGCCGTTGTCGATCTTGAACTGGATGGATTCGTAGGTCATGGTTGTCTCCGATTATTCTTGTTAGCGTCTACTTTTGGCCCGCTGCTCTTACCCGTCCCCCCCGCGCAGGCGGGGGCCCAAGTTGACGTTCGCGGCGTGCCATGAACTTGGGTTCCCGCCTTCGCGGGGATGACGGCTTTGCGGCAGGTGGCTACGTTCTAGGCTTACTCTGCAATGTCGAAGTCGACCACCACCTTGTCGGTGACCGGGAAGCTCTGGCAGCTCAACACAAACCCGCGCCTGACTTCGTAATCCTCCAGCGCGTAATTCACGTCCATCTCGACCTCGCCATCCAGCACCTTGCAGCGGCAAGTCGAGCACACCCCGCCCTTGCACGAATAGCGCATGTCGATCCCCGCGCGCAGGCCTGCGTCCAGGATCGATTCCTTGTCCTTGTCCATCGTGAAGCTGGCGGCATTGCCGTCCATGATCACGGTCACTTCGGTCTGGTGCCTGGCCCCTGCTTCGATATGGCGCGGCTTGTGCTCGTGCTTCGGGATGCTGGCCGCGAACAGCTCGATGCGGATCTTTTCCTTCTCCAGCCCGGCTTCCTGCAGCGAACGCGACACGCCATGCATCATGTCCTCCGGCCCGCAAATGAAGGCCACGTCGATGTCGCGGATGTCGATCCAGTGCTTCAGGAACTGCCCGCACTTTTCTTCCGTGATGCGGCCGTTGAACAGCTCGATGTCCTGCTGCTCGCGGCTCATCACGTAGACCAGGCGCAGGCGGTCCATGTACTGGTCCTTCAGGTCGGTCAGCTCGTCGCGGAAGATCACGGTCGACGATGCGCGGTTGCCGTACACCAGGGTGAAGCGGCTGTGCGGCTCGGCCTGCAGGGTGGTCTTGATGATCGACAGCAGCGGGGTGATGCCGCTGCCGGCCGCGAAACCGAGGTAGTGGCGCGCGCTCCCGGGCTCCAGCGGCACGTTGAAGTGGCCCATCGGCGGCATCACCTCGAGCGTGACGCCGGGCTGCAGCTGTTCGTTGGCCCAGTTCGAGAACAGGCCGCCCGCGCAGCGCTTGATCGCCACGCGCAGCGCCTTGTCCTGCACCGCCGAGCAGATCGAATAGGAACGGCGCACGTCTTCGCCGTCGATCATGGCGCGCAGGGTCAGGTGCTGGCCCTGCTTGTAGGCGAAGGCGTCCTTCAGTTCGTCCGGCACGTCGAAGGTCACGGCGATGGCGTCGCGCGTCTCGTGCTTCACCTTCGCCACGGTGAGTGGGTAGAATTTGCTCATGTTGCCCTTAGTGGCACTTGAAGTAGTCAAATGGCTCGCGGCAGTCCAGGCACTTGTACAGCGCCTTGCACGGCGTCGAGCCGAATTCACTGGTCAATTGGGTATGCGGGGAACCGCAGTGCGGACAGTTCACCTGGGGCGCGGCGCGGCGGCGGATACCGGCGTGCAGGCCGCTGATGTCGATCGCCTGCTGCACCGGCGGAGCGATGCCGTAGCCCTTCAGGGCAGCCTTGCCGGCGTCGCTCATCCAGTCGGTGGTCCAGGCGGGCGACAGGCGGCTGACGATGCGCAGCTTGTCCACGCCATGCGCCTCCAGCGCCTCGCGCACCGAGTCGGCGATCACCTGCATCGCGGGGCAGCCGGAATAGGTCGGCGTGATCGTGACCACGCATTCGCCATCCTCGAACGCGACGTCGCGCACGATGCCCAGGTCCACCACCGAAATGACCGGGATCTCCGGGTCGGCGACCTCGCCGAGCCAGCTCCAGACCTGTTCGACGGTGGTGTCCATGGTGCTCATTACCACTGCGCTCCCGGATAGGCGCGCTGCAGGAACTGCATCTCGGCCAGGATGTAGCCCAGGCGTTCCGTGTGGCGTCCCTGCTTGCCGCCGCGCTGCATCCAGGCGTCGACCGGCGGCAGCTTGAGGGTCGCTTCCGCGAAGACTTCCGCGACGTGGTCGAGGAACATCTTGCGCAGCTGCTCGGCCGGGGGAGCGACACCCTCTTCCACCATCGCATTGTCGACCGCGTCGTAGATGAACATCTCGCCGCTGTACATCCACAGCTCGTCCACCGCGGCCTGCATCCTGGCGTGGCTGACGTCGGTGCCGTCGCCCAGGCGCACCACCAGGTCGCCGGAACGGCGCAGGTGGTAGGTCACTTCCTTGATCGACTTCTCGGCGATCTCCTTGATGCGCAGGTCGCTCGAACGGGTCAGGCCGTCCATCAGGAAGTAATGCCAGGTGTCGAAGAAGAACTGGCGCACCATCGTCTCGGCGTAGCTGCCGTTGGGCTGCTCCACCAGGTGGCAGTTGCGGTACTCGCGGGCGTCGCGCAGGAAGGCCAGGCGGTCTTCGTCGCGGCCCTTGCCTTCGAGTTCGCCGGCATAGCCCAGCCACATGCGGGTCTGGCCCAGCAGGTCGAGCGCCACGTTCGACAGCGCCATGTCTTCTTCCAGCGCCGGGCCCTTGCCGCACAGCTGGCACAGCTGCTGCGACAGGATCAGGGCGTTGTCGCCCTGGCGCAGGAGGTAATCGATTTTCGCGTCCACGGCTGCGCTCACAGGTTCTTGACTTCTTCCGGCATCGGGAAGAAGGTCGGGTGGCGATAGACCTTGCTGTTGGCCGGCTCGAACAGCGCTTCCTTGTCGGATGGGCTGCTGGCGACGATGTCGGCGGCGCGGACCACCCAGATCGAGACGCCTTCGTTGCGGCGGGTGTAGACGTCGCGCGCGTTGTTGATCGCCATTTCGGCGTCAGGTGCGTGCAGGCTGCCCACGTGCTTGTGGGCCAGGCCGTGCTGGCTGCGGATGAAGACTTCCCACAGTGGCCATTCTTTGCTCATCTTGGTTCTCCGTACGTTTTTATATTACGCAGCCTTCCTGGCTTTTTTCTCGGCGTGCGCCACCAGGGCGTCGCGGAACCACTCGCCGTCCTCGTAGGCCTTGACGCGGGTGCGCAGGCGCTCGCGGTTGCAGGGGCCGTTGCCCTTCAGGACGTTCTGGAACTCGCTCCAGTCGATCTCGCCGAAGTCGTAGGAGCCGCGCTCCTCGTTCCACTTGAGGTCCGGGTCGGGAATGGTCAGGCCCAGGTACTCGGCTTGCGGCACGGTCTGGTCGACCATGCGCTGGCGCAGCTCGTCGTTCGAGAACAGCTTGATGCGCCAGGCGGCGGATTGGGCGCTGTTGACCGATTCGGCGTCCGACGGGCCGAACATCATCAGCGAGGGCCACCACCAGCGGTTGAGCGCATCCTGGGCCATCGCCTTCTGTTCCGGCGTGCCCTGCGCGAGGCTCATCATGATGTCGTAGCCCTGGCGCGCGTGGAAGGATTCCTCCTTGCAGACGCGGATCATGGCGCGCGAATACGGGCCGTAGGAGCAGCGGCAGAGGGGGATCTGGTTGATGATCGCCGAGCCGTCCACCAGCCAGCCGATGGCGCCCATGTCGGCCCAGCTCAGGGTCGGGTAATTGAAGATGCTCGAGTATTTGGCCTTGCCCGAGTGCAGGGCCTGCAGCAGCTCGTCGCGCGAGACGCCCAGGGTCTCGGCCGCGCTGTACAGGTAGAGGCCGTGGCCGGCCTCGTCCTGGATCTTGGCCAGCAGCACCGACTTGCGCTTGAGCGTCGGGGCACGCGTGACCCAGTTACCTTCTGGCAACTGGCCGACGATTTCCGAATGCGCGTGCTGCGAGATCTGCCGGATCAGCGTCTTGCGGTACGCTTCCGGCATCCAGTCCTTCGGTTCGATCTTGATCCCGGCGTCGATGCGCGCCTGGAATGCCTGCTCTTCGGCGCTCATGTCCTCTGCGGTCTGGACTTTCTTGAGGCCGGTCTCCACCATCTGTGCGTACATGTTTGTCTCCGTTGCAAACCTCTCCAATCCATAATACGATACAAAAAATCGGATGTACACAAAAATTTTGAATCATATTGCCGGGTAGATTAAGATGGCTCAACCATGAAACAACAGTCCAGCGGGGCGTGGATCGACCGCTTCCTCACCCAAGACACCCCGCGCCATAAGTCGCTGGTGATGACCCTCTGCGGCGATGCGATCGCGCCCCACGGCGGCGGCTTCTGGCTGGGCAGCATGATCGAGCTGATGGCGCCCCTGGGCGTGAACGACCGCCTGGTGCGCACCAGCGTGTTCCGCCTGGTGCAGGAGGGCTGGCTGGTGGCCAGCCGCGAGGGGCGGCGCAGCCGCTACACGCTGGAGCCGAAGGCGCTGCCGCGCCTGGCGCGCGCCAACCGCCGCATTTACTCGCCGCCGGGCCTGGACTGGGACGGCCGCTGGACCATCCTGCTGGCGCCCACCAACACCATCGACACCGAGCTGCGCAACCTGCTGCGCAAGGAATTGCAGTGGGAAGGCTATGCGATGCTGGCCACAGGCGTGATGGCCCACCCGGCGCCGGACCGCGACAGCCTGCGCGAGATCCTGGCGCGCTGCGGCGCCGAGGACAAGGTATTCGTCTGCGAGGCGGGAGAACTGCCGGGCGTGGGCTCGCGGCCCCTGCCCCAGCTGGTGCGCGACGGCTGGGACCTGGCCGGCGTGGTGGACGGCTACCGCCATTTCATCCACAGCTTTACTCCCCTCCTTGCGCTGCTGGAAGCCAATCCCGAGGTGGCGCCGCAAGACGCCTTCGCGATCCGCTCGCTGCTGGTGCATGCCTACCGCCGCGTGCAGCTGCACGACCCGATGCTGCCGGTGGCCCTGCTGCCGCAGCCCTGGCCGGGATCGGAAGCCTACGAGCTGGCGCGGAAAATCTACCGCCTCACCTGGGCCCGGGCCGAGGAACACGTCATGGCCATGCTGCGCCACGAGGACGAGGCTACGCCAACGGCGGATGACGACTTCTATCAACGCTTCGGCGGCCTGCGCGACTAAGGTATTATTTCGCCTTCAACGCATTCCCATTACAGGACACACCATGTCTATCAAGATCAGCAGCCAGTTCGACGCTGGCGCCATCGAGGTCGTGAGCGCCACAAGCGCGAACGCCATCGACCTGAACATCCGCAAGGATTCGCACGCCGATATCATCCAGTGGTTCTACTTCCGCCTGCAGGGCGCGCAAGGCGAGCCGTGCACCATCCGCTTCCTCAACGCCGGCCAGGCAGCCTATCCGGCGGGCTGGGAAGGCTACCAGGCGATGGCGAGCTACGACCGCGTCAACTGGTTCCGCGTGCCGACATCCTATGACGGCAAGGTGATGACCATCGAGCACACCCCGGCCATGGACAGCGTCTACTACGCCTACTTCGAGCCGTATTCGTGGGAACGCCACCTGGAGCTGCTGGACCGCGCCCAGATGTCGGAGCACGTGCGCATGGTGGACCTGGGCTCGACCGTCGACGGCCGCGACCTGAACATGCTGGTCATCGGCGAACCGTCGCCGGAAAAGAAAAAGGTCTGGGTGATCGCACGCCAGCACCCGGGCGAGACCATGGCCGAATGGTTCGTCGAGGGCATGCTCGACGCGCTGCTGGACCCGGCCCACCCCTTCGGCCGCCAGCTGCTGAAGGAAAGCGTGTTCTACGTGGTGCCGAACATGAACCCGGACGGCTCGGTGCGCGGCAACCTGCGCACCAACGCGGCCGGCGCCAACCTGAACCGCGAATGGCTGAACCCGAGCATGGAGCGCAGCCCGGAAGTCTTCCTGGTCAGGCAGAAGATGCACGAAGTGGGCGTCGACCTGTGCCTGGACGTGCACGGCGACGAAGGCCTGCCTTACGTGTTCGTGGCCGGCAGCGAATCCCTGCCGAACTTCACCGCCGAACAGGCGGCCGCCCAGAAGCGCTTCAGCGACGATTTCATGATCGCCAGCCCGGACTTCCAGGACGTGCACGGCTACGGCCAGACGCCGTACACCGAAGAGACCCTGACCATGGGTTCGCCGCACATCACCCATGCCTTCGGCTGCCTTTCCTTGACGCTCGAACTGCCGTTCAAGGACAACGCGAACGACCCGGACGCGCAGGTGGGCTGGGACGGCGCACGCAGCGCGCGCCTGGGCGCCGCGGTGCTGCAGCCGGTGCTGAACGCGATCCGCGCGAAGTAATCAAGCAGTCAGGCGGGCTCCATGCCCGCCTAATTCATTCAACGAGGCCACCATGACCGTATTTGCCGCTCCCGTGTTCGACGCCACCGTCGTCTACGAAGGCCAGGAATTGTTCAAAGGCCGTGGCGCCGCCCAGACCTGGGCGGAAAAGCTGGCGAAGGAAATCGAGACCGAAGTGACGGTCGAGAAGATCGGCACCGGCTGGGCGCTGCGCGCCACCGTCGACGGAGAGTTGCGGACCTGGGGCATCTATGGCCAGCGCCTCAGCCGCATCGAGCAGCCCGCGGCCTGATCAGGCCCGGGGATAGGCCGCGCGCGTCGCGGCCACCGACTCGCTCACCAGTTCGCGCAGCACGCGCATGTCGACGTCCGCCAGGCTGCGTACCGACAGGCAGGCCTTGCCCATCTTGTGCCGCCCCAGCTGCGCCAGCAGCATGTCCTGCCGGGCCGATGCCGTCATCAGGTAGATGCTGATATCGTTCTTGCGCGAAGAAAAGCCGGTCAGGCAGGAATCGCCTTCGCGGCCGCTGTCGTAGCGGTAGCGATAGCTCCCGAAACCCACGATGCCGCTGCCCCACATGGCGGGCGGCGCATCCACGGCTTCGCCCATCATGGCGGCAAGCGCCTCGCAGTCGCGGCGCCGCGCTTCGTCGGGAATGGCGTCCAGGTAGGCCTGGACGCTGGCGGAAGTGGCGGTCGTCTTGTTGCCGCCCATGGCCTCAGAGCTGGACGCCGAGGTGCGCCGCCACCCAGGTGTTGGCGTCTTCGGCGCTGTCGAAATGCAGGGTGGCGATGGCGGTCTTGTCCGGCGCCATGAAGGTGGCGTAGACCTTGCGGCTGTCGTTGTTGGAACTGAGCAGGTCCGACGCCTGCGCCAGCTCGACCGTGGCCACCAGGTCGAGATTGAGCAGCACGGTCTTCTGGCTGCCCTCCTTGTCGATGCGTACGAATCGATTCATGCGCCCTCCTCTCAGTTGCCGGCCACGACCATCTTCTCGATCAGGATCGAGCCGGTCGATTTATTGCCACGATTCAGCACATCGCTGCCGATCGCGACGATCTGCTGGAACATCTCGCGCATGTTGCCGGCGATGGTGATTTCTTCGACCGGGTACTGGATCACGCCGTTCTCGACCCAGTAGCCGGACGCGCCGCGCGAATAGTCGCCGGTGACGTAGTTGACGCCCTGGCCCATCAGTTCGGTCACCAGCAGGCCGGTGCCCATCTTGCGCAGCATGCCTTCGAAATCGTCGGCACGTTTGGTTTGGGTCGACACCATCTCCAGGTTGTGCGAACCGCCGGCATTGCCGGTGGTCTGCATGCCCAGCTTGCGCGCCGAATACGAGGACAGGAAGTAGCCCTGCAGCACGCCATCATTGACCACCTTGCGGCGCACGGTCTTGACGCCCTCTTCGTCGAAGGGCGCCGAGCCGACCGCGCCGATCAGGTGCGGATCCTCGACGATCTGGATGTGGCTTGGGAAGACGGACTTGCCCAGGGTGTCGAGCAGGAAGCTCGACTTGCGGTACAGCGAGCCGCCCGACACCGCCTGCACGAAGGAGCCGAGCAGGCCGGCCGCCAGCGGCGCCTCGAACAGCACCGGGCAGGTGCGGGTGTCGAGCTTGCGCGCGTTCAGGCGCGCCAGGGCGCGCTCGGCGGCGTAGCGGCCGACGGCTTCCGGCTCGGCCAGCTTCCTGGGATCGCGCGAGGAGGTGTACCAGTCGTCGCGCTGCATCTGGTTGCCCTTGCCCGCGATCGGCGCCACCGAAATGGTGTGGCGCGAGAACGGGTAGCCGCCGATGAAGCCGCGCGAGTTGGCGCCGACGAAATGCGATTGCTGGACGTAGACGCTGGCGCCTTCGCTGTTGGTGACGCGGCGGTCGACTTCGAAGGCGGCGTTTTCGCAGCGCTTGGCCAGCTCGACGGCTTCCTCGGTCGAGATCTGCCAGGGATAGAACAGGCGCAGGTCGCGCGGATCGGTTTCGAGCAGCTCGGCGTCCGGCAGGCCGGCGCAGTCGTCCTCGGCGGTGAAGCGGGCGATGTTCCAGGCCGCTTCGACGGTCGCCTTCAGCGAGGACGGCGAAAAGTCCGAGGTATTGGCGTTGCCGCGGCGCTGGCCGTAGTAGACGGTGACGCCCAGGCCCTTGTCCTTGTTCTGCTCGATGGTCTCGATGTTTCCTTTACGAACTGAAACCGACAACCCGCTACCCTCGCTGATCTCGACCGAGGCGTCGGTCGCGCCCTGCTCTCGGGCAATGGCCAGCACGTCGCGTGCGAGCTGTTTCAGCTGATCCTGGGTGTGGGTAAAAAAGGAATCGTTCATGTCGTGTTTTTCGTAGCGAGCCCTAAAACAGTTATCATAGCAGCCGTTTACAGTTTTCACTGATCGGCCCGGCGCCAATCAAATCAATCAAGAGTTTCCTCATACCATGCCTAATCCAAACCGCGGCTCCGTGGGCTTCCAGTCCAACGAGTTCGACCAAGAATACGAACGCCCATCCAAATCTGAACTCAAGCGCCAGGTGAACGAGTTGCAGAAGCTCGGCGAGCAGCTTGTCGACGAGCCGCGCGACCGCGTCAAGCGCGTGCCGATGCCGGACGACGTCAAGGACGCCATCCTCGAGTGCCAGACCATCACCAACCACGAAGGCCGCCGCCGCCAGCTGCAGTTCGTGGGCAAGAAGATGCGCGGCCTGACCGAGGAAGAAGTCGACGTCATCCGCCGCACCATCGACAGCTGGAAAGGCGCCTCGAAGGCCGAGACGGCCGCGCTGCACGCCCTGGAGCGCCGCCGCGAAAAGCTGCTGGCCGACGACAAGGCGCTGACCCAGCTGCTGGCCGACTACCCGGAACTCGACGCCCAGCACCTGCGCACCCTGATCCGCAACGCGCGCAAGGAGCAGGCCGAGAACAAGCCGCCCAAGGCCTTCCGCGAGATCTTCCAGATCCTCAAGGACCTGGGCAAGAAGCCGAAGCAGGCTGCCGCCGCCGACGACGAGGAAGCGCCGGATGACGACGCCGACGAATGAACTGGTGATTGGCCTGGTGTCGGTGTCGGACCGCGCCAGCGGCGGCGTGTACGAGGACAAGGGCATTCCTGCGCTGCAGGAATGGCTGGCGACGGCCATCACCACGCCATATCGCATTGAAACGCGATTGATCCCCGACGAACGCGCGGAGATCGAGCGCACCCTGGCCGAGCTGGTCGACACGGCCCGCTGCCACCTGGTCCTGACCACCGGCGGCACCGGCCCGGCGCGGCGCGACGTCACGCCCGAAGCCACCCTGGCCGTGGCCACCAAGGAAATGCCGGGCTTCGGCGAACAGATGCGCCAGATCAGCCTGAAGTTCGTGCCGACCGCCATCCTGTCGCGCCAGACCGCGGTGATCCGCGAAACAAAGGACCACGCGGCCCTGATCATGAACCTGCCGGGCCAGCCGAAATCGATCAAGGAAACCCTGGAAGGCCTGAAGGACGAGCAGGGCAATGTGGTGGTCGGCGGCATCTTCGCGGCCGTCCCCTATTGCATCGACCTGATCGGCGGCCCGTACATGGAAACCGACCCGGCAGTGAGCAAGACCTTCCGCCCGAAGTCGGCATTGCGTGCGCCGGCTCAATAACAAGGACCAAGCATGACCCAGCTGTTGGAAAACATCGAGATCGAAACCGCGCCGAATCCCCAATTCGCGATCATCTGGCTGCACGGCCTGGGCGCCGACGGCAACGACTTCGTGCCGATCGTGCGCGAGCTGGACCTGGCCGGGCTGCCGGGCATCCGCTTCGTATTCCCGCATGCCAAGACCATGCCGGTGACGATCAACGGCGGCTACGTGATGCGCGCCTGGTACGACATCACCGGCGCCGAGCTGACCCGCCGCGAGGACGAAGGCGGCCTGCGCGCTTCCCAGCGCGACATCGAGGCGCTGATCGCACGCGAGAAGGAGCGCGGGATTCCAGCCTCGCGCATCATCCTGGCGGGCTTCTCGCAAGGCTGCGCGATGACCCTGCAGACCGGCCTGCGCCATCCGGAGAAGCTGGCGGGCATGCTGTGCCTGTCGGGCTACCTGCCGCTGGCGCCCGTCACGGCTGCGGAGCGCACCGAGGCGAACCTGCAGACGCCGATCTTCATGGCGCATGGACGGCAGGATCATGTGGTTCCCTTCCTGCGGGCGGAACAGTCGCGCGATGCGCTGCAGGCGCTGGGGTATCAGGTGGAATGGCATGCGTACCAGATGCAGCATTCGCTGTGCCTGGAGGAGGTGCAGGATATCTCGAAGTGGATTCGGAAGGTGCTTTCCTAAATTTCGGTTTCGGGTCTGCACGCAAACTTGGGTCCCCGCCTGCGCGGGGATGACGTTGGTAGAGAGCGGTGATCCGCTGATACGTCGACTTCGGATACGTACTTACAAACGTCATCCCCGCGAAGGCGGGGACCCAAGTTCGCAGCGCACCACTAGCCTCACTGCTTCAACGCTGCATCTACAGCATCCTCCAGCCGCGACACAATCTCCGACAAATCCGCCGCCGTCGCAATGAACGGCGGCGCCAGCAGCACATGATCCCCGCGCTGCCCGTCGATGGTCCCGCCCATCGGATACACCATCAGCCCCCGCTCCATCGCCTTCTGCTTGAGCACCGCATGCAGCCTGCGCTCCGGTGCGAACGGCTCCTTGGTCGAACGATCCTGCACGAACTCCAGCGCCAGCAGCAGCCCGCGCCCGCGGATGTCCCCCACATGCTCGTGTACCCCGAACACATCCCCCAGCATGCGCCGCAAGGTCGCCCCGCGGCTGCGCACCCGCGCCAGCAGGTCGTCCCGCTCGATCACCTGCTGCACCGCCAGCGCCGCCGCCGCCGCCACCGGATGCCCGATGTAGGTATGCCCATGCTGGAAAGCCCCGCTGCCGTTGCGGATGCAGTCCACGATCGTCCGGTGCGCCAGCACCGCCCCGATCGGCTGGTAGCCCGCCGCCAGCCCCTTGGCCACGGCGACGATGTCCGGCGCCACCCCGTCCTGCTCGATCGCGTACATGGTGCCGGTGCGCCCCATCCCGCACATCACCTCGTCGGCGATGAACAGGATGCGGTAGCGGTCGCAGATCTCGCGCACGCCCTTGAAGTAGCCCGGCGTCGGCGGAATCGCCCCGCCCGTCGCGCCCACCACCGGTTCGGCGCAGAAAGCGATGATGTTCTCCGGCCCGGTCTTGAGGATCGTGGTTTCCAGCTCATCGAGCAGGCAGGCGGTGTAGTCGTCCACGCTCTGGCGCGCCAAGCGGCCGCGGTACTCGTAGCAGGGCGCCACCCGCACGGTGTCCATCAGCAGCGGCGCGAAGGCCTTGCGGCGCCACTCGTTGCCGCCCACCGCCAGCGCGCCCAAGGTGTTGCCGTGGTAGCTCTGGCGCCGCGCCAGGAACAGGCGGCGCTTCGGTTCGTTCATCTCCACCCAGTACTGGCGCGCCAGCTTGAGCGCGGTCTCCATCGCCTCCGAGCCGCCGGACACCAGGTAGACGCCGCTCAGGTCCTCGGGCGCGCCGGCCGCCAGGCGGCCGGCCAGCTCCTCGGCCACCTCGGTGGTGAAGAAGCCGGTGTGCGCGTAGGCGCAGCGCTCGATCTGGCGATGCATGGCGGCAATGACGTCCGGATGGCCGTGACCCAGCGAGGACACGGCGGCGCCCCCGCTGGCGTCGATATAGATCTTGCCGTCGCTGGCGCGGATCGTGATGCCGTCCGCGCCCACCGCGACGGGCGGCACCTGGCGCAAGTTGCGGTGGATGATATGGCTCATGGCGAATCCTCCGAGAGAGTACGACGATTGACGATAAGCGCCCTTGCGCTCGTCAACTTTGATATTTTCCGCACGTCATGCAAATAGACACCCACCTGGACAACCCATGAGCGACCGCCTCGGCCCCATCCCCCTGGAAGACATGAGCGCCGCCCAGCGCGCCGCCGCGCAGGAGATCATCGACGGCCCGCGCGGCGCGGTGGTCGGCCCCTTCGTGCCGCTCTTGCGCAGCCCTGAGCTGATGGGGCTGGCCCAGCGCATGGGCGAGTACCTGCGCTACCGCAGCGCAATCGGCATCCGGCTGTCGGAGCTGGCGATCCTGGTCACGGCCAGGCAGTGGGACCAGCAGGTGGAATGGGCGATCCACGCGCCGATTGCGGAGAAGATGGGGATTCCGGCGTCGGTGATCGTGGCGATCGCGGAGCGGCGCCGGCCGGACGGGATGCTGGTGGACGAGGCAGTGGTGCACGACTTCTGCGTGGAACTGCACGAGACGAAGGCGGTGTCGGATGGGGTGTATGCGGATGCGCTGGCGCAGTTGGGGGAGCAGGGGGTGGTCGATCTGATGGGGATCAACGGGTATTACACGTTCTTGGCCATGGTGATGAATACGGCCAGGACGGCGGTGCCGGAGGGGGATGGGTGGGTGTTGCCGGAGTAGGTGGTGTGCGTGCGAACCTGGGTCCCGGCTTTCGCCGGGGATGACGTTTTACAGTACGTGGCCGAAGTCGATATGCTGATTATTCGCCCGTTTTATCAACGTCATCCCCGCGAAGGCGGGGACCCAAGTCTGCATGAACAGCCGTAAACCTTATTTCGATTTAGGGAAGGCCACCACTTCCTGCTGCTGCTCCCCCAGCCCGGCAATCCCCAGGCGCAGCTTGTCGCCCTTTTTCAGGAAGCGCTGCGGCGAACGCCCCATCCCTACGCCCGGCGGCGTCCCGGTGGTAATCACATCCCCCGGTTCCAGGGTCATGAAGCGCGACACATAGCTGACGATCTGCGCCACCGAGAAAATCATGTTCGAGGTATTCCCCGTCTGCATGCGCTTGCCGTTGAGTTCCAGGTACAGATCCAGGTCCTGCACGTCGAACACTTCGTCGCGCGTCACCAGGAAGGGGCCCACCGGCCCGAAGGTATCGCAGCCCTTGCCCTTGTCCCACTGCGAGCCCATCTCGAACTGGAAGGCCCGCTCCGAGACGTCATTGACCACGCAATAACCCGCCACATACTTGAGCGCCTCGTCTTCCGCCACATACTGCGCGCGCGTGCCGATCACCACGCCCAGCTCGACTTCCCAGTCGGTCTTCTTCGAGCCCTTCGGCAGCTGGACCGGATCGTCCGGGCCCGACAGGCTGCTGATCGCCTTGGTGAAGAACACCGGCTCCTTCGGCACCGTGGAACCCGTTTCAAGCGCGTGGTCCGCGTAGTTCATGCCGATGCCGATGAACTTGCCGATACCCTTGACCGGCACGCCCAGGCGCGGGTTGCCGCGCACCAGCGGCAAGCTCTTCCAGTCGACCTTGGCCAGCTTGCGCAGCGCCTTGTCCGACAGGCTCGCTCCGTCGATGTCGTCGATGATCCCGGACAGGTCGCGCAGGCGCCCGTCTTCGTCGAACAGGCCCGGCTTCTCTTTGCCCGGGCGGCCATAGCGCACCAATCTCATGCTGTGTTTCCCTGTGATGAATCGAGGGGCGATGATACCAAGGATCGCTACTGGCTGAGCAGATAGGCGCTGATGTCGAGGGCGTCGCGCTCGGTCACGCCCATCGCGGGCATCGCGGTCTCGGGATCGATCGCCTGCGGATCGCGGATCCAGCGCGCCAGGTTGGCCTGGGTCAGCGGCAGCTGCCCCGCGATGTACTTGCGCTTGGCCAGTCCCTCGAGCGGACGGCCGACATACACCTCGGACCCGGCGATGCCCGGAATCACATGGCAGGCGTGGCAAGCGTACTGGGTCAGGATCCTGCGGCCGCGCTCCGCATCGCCCTGCACGCCGGGCGCCGGCGCGTCCTTGCCCTTGCATCCCGCCAGCAGCACGGCAGCCAGCAGCATGGCGCAGCGGATCGCAGTCATGGCTTCTCCTCCTGCAGCGCGGTCATGCGCCGGTAGTCGCGCGCCGACATGCCCGGCATGGCCGACACGAAGGCCACCACCGCCCACAGCTCGCTCTCGTTCAGGTGCACTTCCCAGGCCGGCATGCCGCTCATCTTCACGCCATGGCGCGTGATCCAGTACAGCTCGCGGGTCTCCCAGCGCGCCGTGGCGTCCGACAAGGGCCCCGGCACCGGCTGCATGCTCATGCCGATGTGCGCCTGGGCCACGCCCGGCCCGCCATGGCATTGCGCGCAGTTGTCCCGGTAGAGGGCGGCGCCGCGCTGCAGCTGCTGGGGCGCTCCCAGCGCCGGCACGGCGATGTCCTGCGCATGATGCTGGACCGAGTAGCGCATGCCCTGCTCCAGCACCGCATGCACCATGGGGAAATGCTGCCTGGTCGCGCCGATGTTGTACCAGCCGCCGAACAGGACCATGAGCCCCAGCGCGCCGCCCGCCAGCGCGCCGCCCAGCACCGTGAACAGGATGGTCTTGAAAACGAGTCGCGCGCGATTCGATAGCATGCAGATGCCCGCTCTGTTGAAAAAATTACATCACATTTTGGGTATTATAAAAGCCACAGGTAAATTGCGAGATTCGATACGTGCGCTACCTTTCCTTCCCCGTTGCTGTCATTGGCCTGCCCTTGCGGGCGGCCTGCGCCCTTCTGCTGGCGCTGTCGGCATCCGGTTGCGCCAAGGAGGAAACGCCGCGGCAGGTGACGGGCGGCGACGCCGACCGCGGCCTGCACCTCGTGCGCCAGTACCAGTGCGGCGCCTGCCACGCCATCCCCGGCGTACCGGGCGCGGGCGGCGATGCCGGCCCCTCGCTCGCCCACACGGGACGCCTCGGCTACATCGCCGGGCGCATCCCCAACCAGCCCGCCAACCTGGTGCGCTGGCTGCAGGATCCGCCCGCGCTCAAGCCCGACACCGCGATGCCCGCGCTGGGCGTGTCGGAAGAAGAAGCGCGCCACATGGCCGCCTACCTGTACACGCTACGATGAGCGCACCCCTGCAATCCGTCCTCCACCCCGCCGGCGCCGACGCCGCCGTCATCAGCCAGTTCGCCTGGGTGCTGTTCGGCATCGGGGCGCTGATCTTCGTGGCGGTGATGGTCCTGGTCCTGCTGAGCGTGCGGCGCCAGGAGCGGCCGGTGCGCCCGGCCCTGTGGATCGCCGGCGCCGGCGTGGCCTTTCCGGTGGTGGTGCTGACCGCCCTGCTGGCCTGGAGCACCTGGCGCAGCGCCCAGCTGGTGCCGCAGTCCTCGCACAAGGCCATGACCATTTCCGTCACGGCCAAGATGTGGTGGTGGGAGGTGCGCTACCGCGATCCGCGCACCGGGCGCGAGATCGTCACCGCCAACGAAATCCACATCCCGGTCGGCACCCCGGTCTACCTCGGCCTGAACGCGGCCGACGTGATCCACAGCCTGTGGGTGCCGAACCTGGCCGGCAAGCGCGACATGATTCCCGGCCGCGTGACCGGCCTGACCCTGCGCGCGGACAAGCCCGGCGTCTACCGCGGCCAGTGCGCCGAATACTGCGGCGCCCAGCATGCGAAGATGGCCCTGCACGTGGTCGCATCGAGCCCCGAGGAATTCGACGCCTGGCTGGCGCGCCAGGCGCTGCCGGCGAAGGCCGCGGACACGCCGGAACTGGCCATGGGCCGCGCCGCCTTCCTGGAACAGCGCTGCCAGGCCTGCCACACCATCCGCGGCGTGGCCGACGGCTCGCGCCTGGGCCCGGACCTGACCCACGTGGGCAGCCGCCTGCAGATCGGCGCCGGCACCCTGCGCACCCACCGCGGCGCGCTGGCCGGCTGGATCGCCGACCCGCAGGCCATCAAGCCGGGCGTGTTCATGCCGGCCTCGCAAGACCTCGACGGCGCATCGCTGCGCGCCCTGGCCGCCTACCTCGAACACCTGAAATGACCCGCGACAGCATCGTGCCTGATTCCCTGCCCAATTCCGTGCCCCGCCCCGGCGGCGAGCTCGCCCGCCTCGAAGACGTGTGGCGCACGCCCTCCGGCTGGCGCTTCTTCAAGTCGGTCAACAACACCAACATCGGCCTGCTCTACATCGGCACCGCCCTGCTGTTCTTCATCCTGGCCGGCATCCTGGCCCTCCTGATGCGGGTGCAGCTGGCGGTGCCGGAGAACACCTTCCTGAGCGCGTCCACCTACAACCAGGTGTTCACGATGCACGGCACCGTGATGATGTTCCTGTTCGCGATTCCCGTGGTCGAGGCCATCGCGGTCTACCTGCTGCCCAACATGCTGGGCGCGCGCGACCTGCCCTTCCCGCGCCTGTCCGCCTACGCCTACTGGGCCTACGCGTTCGGCGGCCTGGCCTTCTTCTGCACCCTGTTCGTCGGCCTGGCGCCGGACGGCGGCTGGTTCATGTATCCGCCGCTCACCGGCATGAAGTACTCGCCCGGCCTGAACGCCGACTTCTGGCTGCTGGGGATCGGCTTCATCGAGATCTCGGCCATCGCCGGCGCCATCGAGCTGATCGTCGGCATCCTGTTCACGCGCGCGCCGGGCATGACCCTCGCGCGCATGCCGGTCTATGCCTGGGCCATGCTGGTGGTGGGTGTGATGATCGTGTTCGCCTTCCCCGCGGTGATCGCCGGCACCGCCCTGCTGGAGCTGGAGCGCGCCTTCGACTGGCCGCTGTTCAATGCCGAGCGCGGCGGCGATCCGCTGCTGTGGCAGCACCTGTTCTGGTTCTTCGGCCACCCGGAGGTCTACATCATCTTCCTGCCCGCCGCCGGCATGGTCTCGACCATGATTCCGACCATCGCGCAAAGCCCGCTGGTGGGACGGCGCGCCATCATCGTGGCGCTGGTGGGCGTGGGCTTCTTCAGCTTCGGGCTGTGGGCCCACCACATGTTCACCGCCGGGCTGGGCATCCTGGAGATGAGCTTCGTCTCGGCCGCCAGCATGGCGGTCGCGGTGCCGACCGCGATCCAGGTGTTCGGCTGGATCGCCACGCTGTGGCGCGGCAGGGTCCGCATGCACGCGCCCACCCTGTTCCTGCTCGGCTTCATGTTCATCTTCGTGCTGGGCGGCCTGACCGGGGTGATGGTGGCCGTGATTCCCTTCGACTGGCAGGTGCACGACACCTATTTCATCGTCGCCCACCTGCACTACGTGCTGATCGGCGGCATGGTGTTCCCGGTGTTCGCGGCCATCTATTACTGGCTGCCCCTCATCAACGGCAACCGGATGTCGGAACAGCTGGCGCGCTGGGTATTCTGGCTGATGTTCGGCGGCTTCAATATCGCCTTCTTCCCGATGCACATCACGGGCTTGTACGGCATGCCGCGCCGGGTCTATACCTATCTGCCGGAGATGGGCTGGGACCTGCTCAACCTGGTCTCCACCGTCGGCGCCTTCCTGTTCGCGGCCGGGGTGCTGCTGTTTGCCATCGACATCGCGCGCACCCTGCGCCGGCCCGGGCGCGAGGTCGGCAACCCGTGGAACGCGTCCACGCTCGAGTGGCTGCCGTCGGAAGACTACGGCAACCGCAGCATCGCGCGGGTCCACTCCGCCAATCCGCTGTGGGACGACCCGGGCTTGTCGAAGGAAGTCGAGGAAGGCCGGCACTACCTGCCGAACACCGCCACCGGCCTGCGCGAGACCATCGCCACCAGCCCGGTCGGCGCCGAGCCGCGCTACCTGATGATCCTGCCGGGCGACAGCTGGCTGACGGTGCTGGCGGCACTCGGCACGGCCGGCTTCTTCCTGCTGCTGACGGTGAAGCTGGTCTGGCTGGCCTGGGCCTTCGGCATCGTCGCGGTGGCGGCGACCATCGGCTGGCTGTGGCAATCGGACCGCCCGCCACCGATGCAGGAGGCGCGGGTGTCGCGCGACCTGGTCCTGCCCATCAATGCGCGCGGCACCGCCTCGCAATCGTGGTGGGGCACCGTGATCATGCTGATCGTGGACGCCAGCATCTTCGCCTCCTTCGCGTTCGCCTACGTGCACATCTCGATGCGGCTGGAGATCTGCCCGCCGCCGGGCGCTTCCTTGCCGGACGCGCTGTGGCCGATGCTGTCCGCCGGCTTGCTGGCGGCCGGTTCCGCGCTGCTGTGGCTGGGCGGACGCTTCGACCGCAAGTTCCTGCCCTGGCTGACCCTGGCGGCGCTGGGCTGCGCGATCGCCTCCTTCCTGTTCGAGTGGCACGGCTGGCAGCTGGTGCGCCTGGACGGCACGGCCAACGCCTGGAGCGCGGCCATCGCCACCCTGGTCGGCTACCAGGGCCTGCACATCGTGCTGCTGGCCATCCTCGCGCCCTACCTGTGCCTGCGCGTCTGGCGCGGGCATCTCACCAGGACCAGCATGGCGACGCTCGACAACATCGTCCTGATCTGGCATTACACCACCCTGCAGGGCATCGCCGCCATCGCGGTGATCCGCGGCCTGCCCTGGCTGATGGACTGAGCATGCACGACCACTTCTTTGTGCGCCTGGCGCGCGGCAGCGCTTCCTTCGTGATCTGGGCCCTGCACTTCACGCTGTGCTACGGCCTGGCGGCGGCCCAGTGCACGCCGGGCGGCATGCGCGCGGGCGGGCCGGACCGCGGGCTGCTGGGCGTGGCGACGGTGGTGGCACTGGGCGCCTGCCTGTGGCTGGGCTGGCGCGCCCGGGGGCGCCTGCGGGAGCCGGACGTGGGCCTGACCGACTGGGCGGCCGTGGCCGGCGCGGTACTGGGGATGGTCGGCATTGCCTGGAACGGCATTGCTCTGCTGTTGGCGGGAGGGTGCGCGTGAATGCTTGCCGGTGAAGGTGGCCGGAGGCGGTCGACAGTCTGCCGGGGCACAACATGATGGAATAATTGCAGCTATAATTTCCTAATCGCAACACCCTACGCTGAGAACACTGACCAATGCGCAGCACGAAAGACCATCTGGGAAAGCAGCTCGGCTACGTCGGCATCATTTCAGTGGCGTTCGTCGCGCTGAACGGGCTCAACGAGTTCATCTTTATTCAATTCGAATACGGTCAAGGCGTGAATTGGGTATTCCTTCCCGCCGGAATCCGTCTTCTTGCAACGCTGCTTTTTGGATTCACCGGCTTTGTCGGCCTGTTCCTGGCGAGCCTCTACCTGAACTTCCAGCATTTTGCCTTCAACGACGATGTGCGCGCGTTGAGTGGTGCGCTGGCGGGTGCTGGCGGGCCTTACCTGGCTTATCTGTTCGCGAAACACTGGTTCGACCTGGGCCCGCGCCTCAAGAACCTGACAGCACGCCGGCTCCTGTTTACCGGGGTGCTGTGTGGACTCATGAGTCCCATTTTCCATCATGCGTTCATGTGGGTTCAGACCGGCCTTGTAGACTGGACTGCCGTCATTGCAATGATCACGGGCGACATCGTCGGCATTCTCACTATTCTCTATCTCGCAAAAGGCGTGATCGTACTCACGGATCCTCGCGATGTGGATGATCATCTGGCCTGAGGGAGCGGCAGCGGAAGTGGGAATTGCATCACTTCTTCCCAATGGACGCTGCGAGGCGCCGGGCCGCTTGCACAGGCGGCGTATCGCCCAGCGGCAGCAGCATGGCGCCTCTCGCCAGCGCGCGCACCACTCCCGCTTCGCCCGGGCGCAGTCCTCGTCCGCGTAACTGCGGAAACGACCTTACCGGTTCGGGGGTGATCTCAACGGCGGCGCGCACCAGCAGCCGCTGGAGCGGCCGCAAGGGCGCGGGCACGATCGGCGCCTCGTCCATCAGGCGCAGGAATTCGGCAAGGATGCTTGAACCCTCCAGCTTGGGGGCGGTGGCCGCAAGCAAGGCTTCCCATGCAACCCATGATGCAGGTGCGCCAGTTGCGCCGTACAGCCGGGCGGCCGGCTCGCCCTCGGCGAAGGCGGCGTCCTTCCCCGCCGGCGACAAGGGCACGGCGTAGCGGTGATAAGCCTCGATGAATCCGAATGCGGCGGTCGCATGGACCCAGTCGAGCAGCCGCGGATCGTTGGCGCGGTAGGCTAGTCCGTCGGGCGTCGTGCCCTGCACACGCTCATGCATCCGCACCACGCGCGCGATGAGCTGCTCGGCCGCCGAACGCGGCCCGTAGACGGTCATCATGGCCGCGAAGCCGGTGCGCCGCAGCCGCATGACCGGGTCATGCCGGAAACCGCTGTGCTCCCACACGCCCGAGCGCACCGATGGTTCCGCCAGCTCCAGCAGCACCGCCGCCACCCCGCCGACGAACAGGGAAACCGGATTGGCGAACACCCGCCAGGACACGCCGCCCGCGGGCGTCAGGGCGGGCTCTCCCGCCGGCCGGCTGAAGTCGAAGGCCATGCCCGCCGGCGGGCGCATCAGGTCACGCAAGCCATCCAGCATCGGAAGCCTGGCAGCCGGCGTGTCAACGCGCCGGCGCCACCCGCCAGATCACGTTGCCGACATCGTCCGCCACCAGCACGGCCCCTTCCTTGTCCACCGCCACGCCGACCGGACGCCCCATGGCGTCGCCGTTCTTGTCGACGAAGCCGGTCAGGATGTCCGTGGGCTTCCCGGTCGGCATGCCGTCGCGGAAGGGCACGAACACCACCTTGTATCCCGACAGCGGGGTGCGGTTCCAGGAACCGTGCTCGCCGATGATGGCGCCTCCCGCGAACTGCGGCAGCAGCGCAGCTTCATAAAAGGCCAGCCCAAGCGCCGCCACGTGCGCTCCCAGCGCGTAATCGGGCACGATCGCCTTCTCCACCAGCTCCGGCCGCGGCGGCTTGACGCGCGCATCGACGTGCTTGCCGTAGTAGCTGTAGGGCCAGCCGTAGAAGCCGCCGTCCTTGACCGAGGTCAGGTAGTCCGGCACCAGGTCGCTGCCCAGTTCGTCGCGTTCGTTCACCACGGTCCACAAGGCCCCGGTCGTCGGATTCCAGGCCAGGCCGTTCGGATTGCGCAGGCCCGAGGCGAACAGGCGGCTCTTGCCGGTGGCGAGGTCCACCTCGAGGATGGCGGCGCGGTCGACTTCCTTGTCCATGCCGTTCTCGGCCACGTTGCTGTTCGATCCGGAGGTGGCATACAGCTTGGTGCCGTCCTTGCTGGCGATGATGTTCTTGGTCCAGTGGTGGTTCAGCGGCCCGCCCGGCAGCGGCGCCACCGGCTGGGGCGCGGCGGTGATCTCGGTCATGCCTTCCTTGTAGGCGAAGCGCACGATGCCGTCGGTATTGGCCACGTAGAAGGTGTCGCCCACCAGCGCCATGCCGAAGGGCGAATTCAGGTTCTTGATGAAGACGCGCTTGAGCTCCGCCACGCCGTCGCCGTCGGCATCGCGCAGCAGGCTGATGCGGTTGGCGCTGGGCACGGCGGCGCCCGCTTTCTTCATCACCTTCTTCATGATCCAGCCCTTGATGCCCTTGTACTCCTCCGGACGCTCGGGGGCATTGGTCTCGGCCACCAGCACGTCGCCGTTGGGCAGCACGTACAGCCAGCGCGGGTGGTCGAGGGCGGTGGCGAAGGCGTTCACCGCCAGGCCGGCGGCCGGCGCCGGCCCGCTTCCCGACGGCCAGCCCTTGGCGGGCGCGATGTCCACGGTCGGGATGGTCGTCTTGACCGGTTCCTTGATGACCGGTTGGAGACCGACGTCGGAACCGGAAGGCAGGATCGATTTCTCGCCGCAGGCGGCAAGCAGCAGCAGCGAAGCGCCTGCGAGCAGGCGCCCGGGAAGGGTGCGCATGATAGTCCTCCTCCAGTATGAAGGATGACATTTTATATAGACAAAAAATTACGCATCGTACGTTACCGCCGAGAAAGCGGGCCCGCTCACGCTGCCGTCCCGGCCTCCCTGCGGCGCCGCGCGAACTTCCACAGGCCGGGCAGCTGGACCAGCAGCAGCAGGGCGAAAGCGGTCTGGTAGGCGATGGGCGGCGGCCGGCCGGACAGTTCCGGCTTCCACAGCCCGACCACCAGGCCGAACCCGGCCTGCACCAGGAAGGCCCCGATGAAGATCAGGAGGTTGAGGCAAGTCGCGGCTCTCCCGGTCAGCTCGCGCGGCATCGACTGCGCCACGATCGCGTATTCGATGCCGGTGATGGTGCCCACCAGCGTGAACAGCACCGACAGCAGCTGGAAGCTGGGCTGGTAGCCGATGACGAAGCCCGCCTGCACCAGCACGAACACGGTCACGCCGGCCGCCGCGACGTCCAGCGGCGGCATGCCGCGCCGCCCTGCCCACTCGGTGACCATGCCCACCGCGATCGCACCGAAGATGACGGCCGCCATGCCCAGGTACAGCAGGTAGGCCACCGCCGCCTCGGGAAAGCGCGCCACGTCCGACAGCCAGCGCCCGATCCACAAGCCCTGCACGCCGAAAAACACCGCGTGCGGCGCCAGCACCAGCGAGATCGCGCTGCGAAAGCCGGGGGTGCGCCACACCTCGCGCAGCGCCTGCGGCAGCGGCCCGCGCCTGGCCGCCGGGCTGTCCGTGCGCGGAGTCAGCAGCGCGATCAAGAGGCCGGTGCAGGCCACCAGGCCGCCGAAGATCACGAACAGGCCGCGCCAGTCGGTGTATTCGAGCGCCGCACGCACCGGCGTGGTGGCGGTGGCCGCGCCCAGGCCGCCGACCGCGATCAGGTAGCCGTGCACGGACGGCAGCCGGCTGGGCGCGACCCAGGTGGACACCGCCTTCACCGCGGCCATGAAGCAGCCGCCCAGGCCGCAGCCCATCACGGCCCGCGCCACCAGCAGCTGGGCGAAGCCCGTGCCGCGCGCGAACAGCAGCGCCCCGCAAGCGGCCAGCAGCAGCATCGCCAGCTGCACCCGGCGCGGGCCGTGGCGGTCGAGCACGATCCCCACCGGCAGCTGCACCAGCGCGAAGGCGAGGAAAAAGGCGCTGGTGAGCAGGCCGAGCTGGCCGGGCGTGAGCGCCAGTTCGCCCACCAGGTGCGAGGCCAGCACCGCGTTCACGTTGCGCAGCAGCGAGGACAGGTAATGGCCGAGCGCGAAAGGCAGGAACACGTAGAGGAACACCGCCACGCCGGACAAGCGCGGCGCGGCGGCCGCCGCCAGGGAAGGCTGCATCAGGCGGCGTCCGGATGCTGTTCGGAGCCGCGCTGGCCATGCGGCACCAGCGGGATCACACGCCCGCCCGGGCCGCGCAGGGCGCCGCCATTATCCGTCTCGAAGAAGAAGCGGTCGCGCCCGAAGGCCGGCTTCAGGTGGTCGAGCCAGGTGGCCTCGGGATCGTAGCGGGCGAAGAAGGGCCGGCGCACCCACTCCGGATTGCGGGCCTGCAGGAACTGCAGCGCGAACAGCTTTTCGCCGTTGATGGTGACCACGCCGTCGATCACGACCTTGCCGGGGAAGGCGCTCATCGACGGGCCGCGCACGGTGCGCGACAGGCCGGACACCATCGAATAGGCTTCCTGGAAGATCTCGTGCGCCCGCGCCAGCGGCAGCGCGAAGTAGTCGCGCGGGCCGGTGTCGCGCTCGACGAACATGTAATACGGAATGGCGCCCAGGCGCACGCCGGTGGTCCACAGCTCGGCCCAGCTCTTCGGGTCTTCGTTGATGTGGCGGATCAGGGGGCCCTGCATGCGCAGGGTGGCGCCGGTCCCGACGATGCGCTTGACGGCCTGCTGCGCGATCGGGTGGCGCAGCTCCACCGCGTGGTTGTAGTGGCCCATGATGGCCAGGTTCTTGCCGGCCCGGACCACCTTCTCGAACAGGCGCATCAGCTCGTCGCTGTCTTTGTCGGACACGTAGCGCTGCGGCCAGTAGGCCACCGACTTGGTGCCGATGCGGATGTTCTGGATGTGGGCCAGCTCCGGCGCCAGCAGCGGCTCCAGGAATTCGCCCAGGGAGCGCGTGTTCATGATCATCGGGTCGCCGCCGGTGAGCAGCACGTCGGTCACGTCCAGGTGGTTCTTCAGGTAGGCCACCAGCTCGGTGCATTCGCGCGCGTCGAACTTCATGTCGTCCATGCCGACGAACTGCGGCCAGCGGAAGCAGAAGGTGCAGTAGGCGTGGCAGGTCTGGCCGGCGCTGGGGAAGAACAGCACCGTTTCCTTGTACTTGTGCTGCAGGCCCTTGAGCGGCGCATCGTTCACGCGCGGCACGTTGTGCGTCATCTGCCCCGCCGGGTGCGGGTTCATGCGCATGCGGATGCGGTGCACCAGCTGGGCGATGGCGGCATCGTCCTTCTTGTGCAGGACCAGGTCGCGCAGCTGCTCGTACTCGGCGGCGGGCAGCATGTCGCGGTGCGGGAAGGTCAGGCGGTAGATCGGATCGTCCGGCACCTTGTCCCAGTCGATCAGCTC
>CAMPHU010000032.1 GCA_946886065.1 uncultured Massilia sp.
GGTCGAGCCGACGTTCACCGCCATGTAATAGATGGTGAAGGCGCTGTCGATCTTGGAATCGTCGCCTTCGTAGATCTTGCGCACCAGGTTGGCGTTGTTCGGCTTGAACAGGCCGTTGCCGACCACGATCACGCCCAGCGCGGAGAAGGTGAACCAGGTGTTGGTGGTGGGGACGGCCATCAAGGCATAGCCCAGGCCGAGGATGGCGCCGCCCAGCAGCACGCTGCGGCGGGTGCCCAGGACCTTGTCGCCGATCCAGCCGCCGATGGCCGGCGCCACGTAGATCAGCGCGGCGGCCGCGCCCCACACCAGGTTGGCGCGGCTGTCTTCGAAGCCGAGCCGCTGCACCATGAAATACACGATCAGCGCCTGCATGCCGTAGTAGCCGAAGCGCTCCCACAGCTCGATCAGCGCGAGCGTGAGGAAGGATCGGGTCTGGCTCGGGGCCTGGCCGAGTGTGGGCGGAAGCTGCCTGTCCATATGTCTCCTGAAGATGAATGGCCGGGTGAGCCCGGCAACAAAGCGGCGATCCTACGCCGCTTGCAGGCAACAATCAATCTTGACAGTTGGTGCACTGCGGCAGCGCGCGGCGAGACTGGCGGACTGGCCCGCGCGGCGCCCGGCCTATTCGTCGAAGACGCAGTGCAGGTAGGCGTTGATGATCATCGCCATGTGATCGGTATTCCCGGCCTGCCCCGAATAGCGCCGTGCGACCGGCGCCAGGCAGGAGCCGCCCCGTTCGTACAGGAGAGCGCGGCATGCCTCCTGGCCGAGCGCATCCTTGTTGCGCTCGCAGGCGTCGCCGAGGCGGCGCGGCAGGCTGCGCAGCAGGCTGGCGTCCGCTTCGGACATGTTCAGCATCGCAGCGGCAAGCGCCGCGCCGGGGCCGTCCGCGGACTGGGACCCCCAGGAAACGGAGGCATCCGCGGCTTGCTCGCTCTGCCTGTGCTGGATCGCCCAGGCCAGCACGGCCAGCAGGACGATCGCGAACACCGCGCCGAAGCCCTGGATGCGCTTCGCGCCGGCTTGCGCTGCGCGGGCGGGCCGCGGCAGTCCGGCGGGAAGGCTGCCGGGCTGGTCGTGGAAAACGATGACAGCGGCGCGTTGCCAGTCCAGGCTGGTCGCATCGAGCGGCGCGGCGTAGCTGCGCTTCGGATAAATCACGGCCATTGCTGTTGGTCTCCACGCTAGAAAAGTGGGAGTGTAGCGGCATGTGACTCTTGGAAATTTCGTCAATTTGTCACGAGCTGTCGCGACATTGTCGGGTTGTTTATTCGACTGCTCTGTCGTGCCTGCCTTTTTGCTTCCATGCCGCGGGTTATACTGGACGCGCCGCATTCATGACCCATGCCCACGCAGGAATCCATGAACCAGCAATCCGACAAGGCAATGTCGGCCGGCACCCGGGATGGCAACGGGGCGTTCGGCCAGCTGCGTCCCTTCCTGGCCTTCCTGCGCCGGAGGATGGTGCTGCTGCTCGTGTGGCCGGCGCTCGCGCTGGCGGCGGCGATCGTGCTGTGGGCCTATGTGCTGCTCGACCTCGAGCAGGAACGCAGCGACCGCCGGGCCGAACTGCAGCAGCAGGTCGATGCCTATGCGCGCAGCTACATCATCCGCACGCGGCGCTCGATCGGCGATACCGACCGGCTCTTGCTGCTGCTGCGCCACCAGTGGGCGACTTCCGGGCAGCGCCTCGATCTGTCCGGCACCATCGAGGCCGGGATTTTCTCGAAGCAGTATATTGCCGCGGTCGCCCTGATCGACGGCTACGGGCGCATCGTCACCAGCACCCATCCGGATGCCGTCGGTATGTATGTCGGCGACCAGGCGTATTTCGTCGAGCAGCAGCGCGCCGGCGGCGACAGCCTCTACCTGAGCGGGCCGATGGACGGCCGGCTGTCGAACCGGGAAGTGATCGCCTTCACGCGCCCATTGCTTGCGCCCGGCGGCCGCTTCGACGGCATCGTGCTGGTGACGGTCTTCCCGTCCTTCTTCACCCAGCATTATGCCGAGCCCATCCTGAGAGAGCACGGCATGGTGGGGCTGACGCGGCGCGATGGTTCGGTAGTGGCAACCCGCGCGGGGAGCGACGTCCATTCCTTCCATGCGCCATTCCTGCGCGCACCCATGCCGCCAGGGAGCGCGGGCGTGCGCCGCCTCGGCGGCCAGGGCTGGTTCGTGGACGGCCGCATGCGCGTGGTGGGCTGGCAGCCGTTTCCCGACCTGGGCCTGATCGGCTTCGTCGGCCTGGACGAGTATAGCGCCATGGCGCCCTACCGCGAGCACCGCGAGACCGCCTTCGCCGGCGCCTGGTGGAATACCGCCTGGATCGCGCTGGTCACGCTGCTGGCCACCAGTTTCTACGTGCATGCGAAGTGGCGGCGCTACCAGGTGGAGTCGATCCGCTCGACCTACCGCCTGGCCACCGAGGAAGCGGGCGAAGGCTTCTTCATCAACCGGCCCTTGCGCGACCGCCGGGGCGTCATCCGCGACTTCGAGATCGTCGACTGCAATCAGCATGGCGCCGACATGTTCGGCAAGCGTCCGGAGCAGCTGATCGGGCACCGCTTGTCGGAGTTCTACGACGGCGAGCTGTTTCGCCGGGCCTGCGCACGCCTGTGCAAGGCGCTCGCCGCCGGCATCTACGACCGCGAGCTCGAGGTGCCACCGGGACCGGACCAGCTGTTGCGCGCGCGCTGGATCCGCTACAAGGCGGTGCGCGCCGGCGGCGACGACCTGGCGGTCACGATCCGCGACATCAGCGAGAGCAAGGCCCATTTGACCGAGCTCGAACGCAGGAGCAACTCGGACGGGCTCACCGGCCTGCCGAACCGCTACTGGATCCAGCAGTACCTGCCCACGGCGATCGAGGCGGCGCGCGCCGGCGGCCACGGGCTGGCGGTGCTGTTCGTCGACCTCGACGGTTTCAAGACCGTCAACGACGCGCTCGGGCACGCGGCCGGGGACGAGCTCCTGCGCACGGTCGGCAAGCGCCTGAAGACCGCGGTGCGTCCGCGCGACCATGTGGTGCGCCTGGGCGGCGACGAGTTCGTGGTGCTGCTGGAGCAGACCGGCGGCCCGGCGGACGTCGAGCACGTGGCCGGGCGCGTGCTGGGCGCCTTCCGCGACGGCTTCCACCTGCAGCGAAGCACCCATGTGCTCAACGCCTCGATCGGGATCAGCCTGTTCCCCGAACACGGCGGCGATGCGGAGACCCTGCTCAAGCACGCGGATATTGCGATGTATTCGGTCAAGACCGAGGGCAAGGGCCAGTACCGCTTCTTTCAGTCGCGCTTCTACGAGGCGATCCGCACCCGCCTGGAGACCGAGATGGAGATGCGGCGCGCGCTCGACCAGCGCCAGTTCGTGGTGCACTACCAGCCGCGCGTGGACCTGAGCGCGGGCACGGCGTCGAGCATGGAAGCGCTGGTGCGCTGGGAGCGCCCGGGCAAGGAGCTGATCGGGCCGGACCGCTTCATTCCGCTGGCCGAGGAGACCGGCCTGATCGTGCGGCTGGGCGAACAGGTGGTCGACAGCGTCTGCCGCCAGCTGGCCTACTGGTCGCGCAGCGGCGCGGCGCTGGTGCCGGTGTCGGTCAACGTCTCTCCGCGCCAGTTCAGCCAGTGCGACATCCTGGCGCTGTTCCGAAGCGCGATCGCGCGCCACGGCATCGACCCGGCGCTGCTGGAAATCGAGCTGACCGAATCCTCGATGATGCAGGAAGGGATAGGCGAATCGGGCGTGTTCGGCCAGCTGCGCGAGCTGGGCATCAAGCTGTGCATCGACGACTTCGGCACCGGGTATTCCTCGCTGTCCCAGCTGCAGCGCCTGCGCTTCGACGTGCTCAAGATCGACCGCGCCTTCGTGCTGCGCATCGAGCACCCGGAAGGCGACACCCTGATCGCATCGATGATCGCGATGGCGCATGCGCTGGGCATGCGGGTGGTGGCCGAGGGCGTGGAGAACCAGCGGCAGATGCAGCTGCTGCAGACCTTGGGCTGCGACGAAGGGCAGGGCTACTTCTTTTCGCGGCCGGTGCCGCCGGGCGAGACCCAGCCGGTGGGGGCGCGCGCCTTTCAAGCGGCGCGCTAAGCGCTGTAATGTTGTCTGGTTACAGCCCTATCGACGCCGATTGTCTGTACATGAGGCTGCATCTGCGTACCGGTGAAACAAAACTACATGGCCGGGCCGGTTTTGTGTCATGCTCTTACCTGCGGCCGGGCAGCCCGCCGCCTGTTCACGACAACCAGAACAACGACAACGACCCATGACAACGACAACGATAGCCCGCCTGGCGCTGTGCCTGATGGCCAGCCCGCTTGCCTTCGCCCAGAATGCCGACCGCCAGCTGGAAGGCGTCACCCGCAACCAGAACACGCTCGAGATCGCGACCAATGACGGCCGCTACCTGATCCGTCCCTACGCGGACAACATCGTCGAGACCACTTTCGTGCCGAAAGGCGAGCGCTACGACCCGGCTTCGCACGCCGTGGTGCTGGTCCCGGCGCCGGTCGCCGCGACCCTGAAGGACGAGGGCGGGCGCGTCACCTACGCGACCGAGGGCATCAGCGTCACCGTGGACAAGCAGCCTTTCCGCATCAGCTATGCCTACAAAGGCAAGCCGCTGGTGGCGGAAAAGCGCGGCTACGCGCGCCCCAAGGGTGATGCGCTGGAATCGATCGAGTTTGCGCTCGACGGCGGCGAAGCACTCTACGGCGCCGGCGCGCGCGCGGTCGGCATGAACCGCCGCGGCAACCGCTTCCGCCTCTACAACCGGGCCGACTACGGCTACGGCAAGACCTCGCAGCTGCTGAACTTCACGATTCCGGTGGCGCTGTCCTCGAAGCTGTACGCGATCCACTTCGACAACCCGCAGACCGGCTGGCTCGACTTCGACAGCCGCCGCGACGGCACGCTGCGCTACGAAGTGGGCGGCGGGCGCAAGACCTACCAGGTGGTCGCGGGCGACAACTGGGATCAGGTGATGGCCGGCTACACCAGCCTGACCGGCCGCCAGCCGCTGCCGCCGCGCTGGGCCTTCGGCAATTTCGCCAGCCGCTTCGGCTACAAGAGCGAAGCCGAGACGCGCGCCGTGGTCGACAAGTTCGCCGCCGAGAAGATCCCGCTCGACGCCGTGGTGCTCGACCTGTACTGGTTCGGCAAGACGGTCAAGGGCACGATGGGCAACCTGGACTGGGACCGCGACACCTTCCCGAACGCCGAGAAGATGATGGCGGACTTTTCGAGGAAGGGAGTGAAGACCATCCTGATCAGCGAGCCTTTCATCCTGACCACCTCGAAGCGCTGGCAGGAAGCGGTGGACCGCAAGGTGCTGGCGACGGACGCTGCCGGCAGGCCCTTCGTGTACGACTTCTACTTCGGGAACACCGGCCTGGTCGACCTGTACAAGCCGGAAGGCCGCGCATGGTTCTGGGATATCTACAAGGGCCTGAAGCAGGGCGGCGTGGGCGGCTGGTGGGGCGACCTGGGCGAGCCGGAGATGCATCCGGGCGCGCTGCTGCACGCCGCCGGCACCGCCGACCAGGTACACAACATCTACGGCCACGACTGGGCGCGCCTGATCGCCGAAGGCTACCAGAAGGACTTCCCGGACGAGCGCCCCTTCATCCTGATGCGCGCCGGCTATTCGGGCTCGCAGCGCTTCGGCATGATCCCGTGGTCGGGCGACGTCAGCCGCAGCTGGGGCGGCCTGCAATCGCAGATGGAGATCTCGCTGCAGATGGGCATGCAGGGCCTGGCCTATATGCATTCGGACCTGGGCGGCTTCGCCGGCCCGGTGCTGGACGACGAGCTCTACGTGCGCTGGCTGCAGTACGGCGTGTTCCAGCCGGTCTTCCGCCCGCACGCGCAGGATGCCGTGCCTTCCGAACCTGTGTTCCGCAGCGAGCGCACCAAGGTGCTGGCGCGCGAGGCGGTGTGGCTGCGCTACGCGATGCTGCCGTATAACTACACCATCGCCTTCGACAACAACCAGACCGGCATGCCGCTGATGCGCCCCCTGATGTTCGTCGAGACCGATCCGGACAAGCCTGCCGACCGTTCGACCACCTACCTGTGGGGGCCGGACTTCCTGGTGGCACCGGTGGTGGAACCGGGCGCGACGCGCACCGAGGTCTACTTCCCGACCTCCAGCAAGGTCTGGTTCGACTTCCATACCGGCGCGGCCCACCGGGGCGGCGTGCTGGAAGTGGTCAGGCCGGAAGAAGCGCACATCCCGGTGTACGTGCGCGCCGGCGCCTTCATCCCGATGGCCAAGGTGGCGCAGACCACGCGCGACTACGACAGCCGGAGAATCGACCTGCACTACTACCACGACGCCTCGGTGGCCGCCTCCAGCGGCAAGCTGTATGACGACGACGGCGAGACCGCACAGGCCTATGAAAAGGGCCGGTACGAGATCGTGCGCTTCGCCAGCACCTACGCAAGCGGCAAGCTGGACGTGGCGTTCGAGACCGAGACCGGCAAGGCCTACCAGGCGGCCGAGCGCGGCTTCGCGCTGAAGGTGCACAACCTGCAGGCCTCTCCGCGTGGCGTCACGGTGGACGGCCGCGCCGCGCGCTTCAATTGGAACGCCAGGCACAAGCTGCTCGAAATCAGTGTCCCGGCGCGCAAGCAGCAGTCGGGCAAGGTCTCGATCACGCTGTAAGCGCAAGCGAACGTCGCCGCCAGGCGAAACTCGCTAGAGTGGGAAGCTTCGTCCACGGAGCTTCCCATGACCGCTGCCCAACCCCTGCGCTACCAGCCCGGCTACGAGCACATTGCCGTGGACGAGGCTGAAACCATCCGCTCCCTGCAAAACGTCTTCGCCGGCATGGCCCGCAAGGTGGCCGAGGCCGAAGGCCATGCGCACCGCGCCGTCCACGCCAAAGGCCACGCGTTGCTGCGCGGATGGCTCACGGTATCCGAAAACCTGCCGCCGGCGTATGCGCAGGGCCTGTTCTCGGGTGCCGGCGCCTACGAGGTGCTGTTGCGCTGGTCCTCGCCGCCTGCCGAGCAGCTGCCCGACAGCGTCTCGACGCCGCGCGCGGTGGCGCTCAAGGTCCTGGAAGTGCCTGGTGAACGGCTGGATGCCGGGAAGGAGGGCAGCTCGCAGGACTTCCTGATGGTGAACGGCCCGGCTTTCGCGCGGCCGGATCCGCAGGCCTTTCTGCCGGACGCCAAACTGCTGGCCGCCGCGACCAACCGCACGCCGGCCGGCAAGTCCGCGATCTCGGCGATGATGCGCACGGCGGAAGCGGCGGTCGAAGCGCTGGGCGGCAAGAGCGCCAGGATCAAGGGCATGGGCGGGGAGCCGCAGCGTCATCCGCTGGGCGAGACCTATTTCACGCAGACGCCTTTCCTGTATGGCGAGTACATGGCGAAGTTCTCGCTGGCGCCGGTGGCGCCGCTGCTGCTCGCGCTCGACGGAGCCGGCCTGCCGAACGACGCGGATGCGCAGCGCGAAGCCATCGCGGCGCATTTCGCGGACCGGGGCGGGGAGTGGGAATTGCGGGTGCAGCTGTGCACGGATGTGGAGAAGATGCCGGTCGAGGATGCATCGGTGGCGTGGCCGGAAGACCTGAGTCCTTATGTGGCCGTGGCGCGCCTGGGCATCGAAGCGCAGGCCAGCTGGGATGAGGCGGCATCGCCGCGCCGGGAGGACGGGATCGCCTTCGATCCGTGGAACTGCCTGAGCGCGCATCGGCCACTGGGGGCGATCAACCGGGCGCGCAAGGAGGTGATGGCGACGTCGAGGCAGTTGCGGTCGGACTTCAATCGCTGTCCGATCCACGAGCCGGCCGCGGGCAGCCAGTCATCCTGAGCTGGCGCCAGCGCTGAGGAATCAGCGCGCCACGATCAGGCGCAGACCCAGGCCAATGAAGATCGCCCCCGCCACCCGGTCCAGCCACATGCCCGCCGTCGGCGTCCGGTTCAGCCACTGCCCGATCGCCCCCGAGAAATACCCCAGCATCCCGAACAGCAGCGCCGCCTGCAAGGTGAAGGTCACCCCCAGCGCGGCCGTCTGCCAGTTCGCGTCGCCGCGCGAGGCGATCACGAACTGCGGCAGGAAGGACAGGAAGAACAGCACCACCTTCGGATTGATCGAATTCGCCACCAGCCCCTTGACGAACAATTTGCCCGGCGTCTCGTCCGCGCCCGGGCCGGCCGCGCCGACCTTGGCGCCGCCGCGGCTGCGGATCGCCTGCCAGCCCATCCAGATCAGATACAGGCCGCCCGCCACCTTGAGCGCCGTGAAGGCCGCCGGCGAGGCCGCGATCAGGGCGCTGACGCCGATCACGGCCAGGATGGTGTGGTTCAGGCAGCCGAGCGCGCAGCCCAGGCCGAAGGCGATGCCGCGCGCGCGGCCCTTGGCGATGCCCAGGCTCAGCACCATCAGGTTGTCGGGGCCCGGGGACAGGGTGATCAGGACGGCGGCGGCAAGGAAGCCGGCAAATTGTTCAGGCGACAGCATGGGCCAGGGAAATTAACAAAAGGGCAAACAGGATAACGCAGCTTTGCCCCTTCGTGTTCACGTCTTCCCGATCGCATCCAGGTCGAGCTCGACCCAGGTCGGCGCATGGTCGCTCGGCTTCTCGCGCGCCCGCACGAACTTGTCGACCCCGGCCGCCTTCAGGGCCGGCGCCAGCGAGGGGCTGAGCAGCAGGTGGTCGATGCGCAGCCCGGCATCGCGTCCGAAGGCATCGCGGAAGTAATCCCAGAAGGTATAGATCGTCTCACCCGGATGCAGCGCGCGCAACGCGTCGGTCCAGCCCTGGGCCACCAGCCGGTGGAAGGCCTCGCGCGTTTCGGGTCGGAACAGGGCGTCGGTCAGCCAGCGCTCCGGCTTGTAGACGTCCAGCTCGGTGGGCATGACGTTGTAGTCGCCCGCCAGCACCACCGGCACGCCGGCGTCCAGCAGGCCCTGGGCGCGCTCGATCAGGCGCTCGAACCAGGCCAGCTTGTAGTCGAACTTGGGGCCCGGCGCCGGGTTCCCGTTCGGCAGGTAGAGGCAGCCGACCAGGATGCCCTGGTAGGCGGCCTCGATGTAGCGGCTCTGTTCGTCCGTCGGATCGCCCGGCAGGCCACGCTGGACTTCCTGGGCCGGGCCGTCGCGCGTCAGGATGGCGACGCCGTTCCAGCTCTTCTGGCCGTGCCAGAGGGGGTGGTAGCCGGCGTCGCGGATCGCCGCTTCGGGGAACTTTTCGTGCACGGCCTTGAGTTCCTGCAGGCAGACCACGTCGGGCCGGCGCTCATCGAGGTACTGGAGCAGGGCGGACAGGCGGCTGGAAATGCCGTTGACGTTGTAGGTGACGACGAGCATGGTGGGTTCCGGAAGCGTTGTTGAGATGGATTGTGCCTGCGCCGCGCGCCTTTCGTCGCACGCGTTGCCGAGTGAAACACGGCCTTTATAGCGAAACGAGCATTTTCTTATGGTTATATATTCGTTTTGGCATATATGCGTTTGTCATATACTGCTGGGATCGAATATTTTTAGCTTTGGAGCACCCATGTTCAGCCGCCGTCATTTTGTCATCAGCGCCTTCGCCCTGTCCGCATTCGCAAGCGGGGCCGCCCACGCCGACCAGCTGGCGGACATCAAGAAGAAAGGCGAGATCGTGTTCGGCGTGCTCGGCACCGATGAGCCGAACAGCTTCATCGAGCCGAAGACCCGCCAGCTGGTGGGCTACGAGATCGACCTGGCCGCCGCCGTCGCGAAGAAGCTGGGCGTCAAGCCGGTGTTCAAGCAGATGGCCGTCTCGGCCCGCATTCCCGAGCTGCAGCAGGGCCACGTGGACATCCTGGCCGCCACGCTCACCCACAACAAGGAACGCGAAGCGCAGGTCGATTTCGCACTGACCCACTTCGTGACCGGCTCCAAGGTCATGGTGCGCGCCGCCGGCGGGGTCAAGGAGCTCGGCCAGCTGGCGGGCAAGAAGGTGGTCACCGTGCGCGGCGGCACCCAGGAAACCAATATCCGCAAGGCCGTGCCGAGCGCCGAGGTGGTCACCTTCGAGAACACCCAGCAGGCCTTCCAGGCCCTGCGCCAGGGGAAAGGCGTCGCCTATGTCAACGACGAATCCTCGCTGCTGGCCGACTACGGCAAGCTGGGCCCGGCCGCCAAGGGCTTCGCCATCCTGCCGACCTCGATCGGCAACGAGTCGATCGCCATGGGCCTGCGCAAGGGCGAAAAGAGCCTGAAGGCGGTGGTCGACCAGACCCTGCGCGAGCTGGAAGCCAGCGGCGCGGCCGAGCAGCTGTTCAACAAGTGGTACGGCCCGGGCACCCGCGCCAACATCGCCAAGCGCCAGTTCAAGATCGCAACCGACAAGATTTGAGCTTGCAGTTCTTCGATCCGACCATCCTGCAGTCCGGCCAGTACCATGACTGGCTGGTGCAGGGCCTGGTCATGTCTCTCCAGCTGACCGCGGCCAGCTTCGCCTTCGCGCTGCCCCTGGGGGCGCTGGTGGCCGTGATGCGCACGTCCTCGTTCGCGCTGGCGCGCGCCGCGGGCGCGGCCCTGGTCGAGGGTATCCGCAACGTGCCGCTGCTGGCCCACCTGCTGTTCTGGTACTTCGCCTTTCCCGAGCTGCTGCCGGAGGGCGCGCGCGAATTCCTGTACGCGCACAACCCGGAAGCCGTGTGCGCCGTGATCGCGCTCTCGCTGTACAGCGGCGTGCACATGGCCGAGGACATCCGCAGCGGCCTCCGCGCGGTGCCGCCCACCCAGCTGGAAGCGGCGCGCTCGCTCGGCCTGGGCCGGGTGGCCGCCGTGCGCCTGGTGCTGCTGCCGCAGGCGCTGCGCGCCTCGGTGCCGCCGCTGCTGTCGCAGACCGTCAACCTGTGGAAGGACACCAGCGTGGCCACCGTGATCGGGGCCGCCGAGATGATGTACCAGGCCGCGCGCGTGGAGACCGCGAGCTTCCGCAGCGTCGAAGCCTTTGGCTTCGCGACCCTGGCCTACCTGTGCGTGTCGCTGCTGATTTCGCTGGCGGCCCACCTCTACCAGCGCCGCTATCCGGTGCGTCCGGTGTAAGGCGCATCGACCTGTCCCCATGCTCGAACTGATCGATACCTACTGGCTGTACTTCCTGGTCGGCCAATATCCCGAAGGCCCGCTGGGCGGCCTGGCGCTGACCGTGCTGCTCTCGGGCGCGGCGCTGGTGCTGGCCATGCCGCTCGGCCTCCTGCTGGGCATTGCGCGCGTCAGCCCCCATGGCGCGCTGCGCTGGCCGGTGGCTGCCCTGGTGCAGCTGGTGCGCGGCGTACCGCTGCTGCTGGTCGTGTTCTGGGTCTACTTCTTCCTGCCGGCCGTGACCGGCGTGAAGACCGGCCAGGCCACCACCATGCTGATGGTGCTGGTGCTGTTCGACGCCATCTACCTGGCCGAGATCGTGGCGGCGGGCATCCGCGCGCTGCCCAAGGGCCAGCTGGAAGGCGCGCGCTCGCTGGGGCTGGGCTACGGCCAGGCGCTGCGCCACGTGGTGCTGCCCCAGACCGTGCGCAATGGCCTGCCGTCGCTGGTCAGCCAGCTGGTCTCGACCATCAAGGCGACCTCGCTCGGCTACATCATCGGCCTGTCGGAAGTCTCGTTCATCGCCACCCAGGTCAACACCCTGGTGTTCACCCAGGCGGTCGAGGTCTACCTGATCCTGGCGCTGAGCTATTTCGTACTCTGTTTCGGCCTGTCGCGGCTGGCCTTCCTGCTCGAGCGGCGCCTGCAACGCCGCCCGCTGCGGTCTTCGTAAAAGGATGTGTGAACGATGATCGTTCTCGATAAAGTCAACAAGTGGTACGGCGACTATCATGCGCTGGCCGATGTCACCGGGCGCGTCGGCAAGAACGAGGTGGTGGTGGTGTGCGGGCCTTCGGGATCGGGCAAGTCGACCCTGATCCGCACCCTCAACCGGCTCGAGGAAATCGACGGCGGGCGCATCGAGATCGACGGGCGCGACATTCATGCGCGTGGCCTGGATGTCAACGGCCTGCGCGCGGGGATCGGCTTCGTGTTCCAGCACTTCAACCTGTTCCCGCACCTGACGGTGCTGGAGAACTGCACCCTGGCGCCGGTGCAGCTCAAGCGCGCCACCGCGCAGGAAGCGCGCGAGTACGCCATGCACCTGCTGGAGAAGGTGGGGCTGGCGCACAAGCACGGCGCCTATCCGAACGAGCTCTCCGGCGGCCAGCAGCAGCGCGTGGCGATCGCCCGCGCGCTGGCGATGCGCCCGCCGATCATGCTGTTCGACGAGCCGACCAGCGCGCTCGATCCGGAGATGGTGGGCGAGGTGCTGCAGGTGATGCGTGCGCTCGCGAATCAGGGCATGACCATGGTTTGCGTAACCCACGAGATGGGCTTCGCGCGCGAGGTGTCGGACCGCGTCTGGTTCATGAGCGAGGGCAAACTCCTCGAGCAGGCGAAGCCCGGGGAGTTCTTCACCAGGCCCCAGCATCCGCGCGCGCAGCAGTTCCTGGCCGACGTTCTCCGCTAGCGGTCTACTTGCGCACCAGCGACCACTGCTGGTTGCTGCCGTTATTCACCGGCCACTGGATGATCTGCGCATTCTCCGCCGTGCTCTTGTTCTGCACGTCCAGCACCATGCCGCTCAGCTGGTTTGCCACCGTGTAGTAGCCCGCCGACGGGCTGGCGAAGCGCCAGCGCTGGCCGGCGCCGGCCCAGTAGCCCCATTGGGCGATGCTGGTCCCCGCCGTCGTCGAATTGCCGTAGTTGTCCAGGCTGCGCAGGCTGTTGGCGTTGATGACGCTGTAATAGCCGTCGCCCTGGCCGATCAGGTACCACTGCTGGTGCTTGCCGTTGGCGTCGCTGGCCTGCTGCACCAGCGCGCCGTCCGCCGCCGAGGCGCCCGCCACGCCCAGGACCTTGCCGCTCAGGCGCGACTTGAAGGCGACCACGCCGTCGCTGATGCCGCCGCAGCCGGCGAAATTGCTGAAATTGCGCGTCAGGCTTGGCCAGCCGTTCGCATAGCTCATGCGCAGGATGTCGAGCTTGGCCTTGCCGCCGTCGTTCAGGTCGTAGTAGTGGGTGGACACGAAATGGCAGCCATCCTGCTTCAGCAGGCCCACATGGCCCGGTCCGCGGTAGTTGCCGTCGCTGACCGGCAGCACCGTGCGCGTGCCGGAATAGGGGCCGCGGATATTGGTCGCGCGCTGGACCTCGACGTAATAGCTGCTGGCGGCGCCCTTGCAGCAACTGCCGCGGTTGACGAACAGGTAATAGTCATTGCCGTTGCGGGTGATATAGGGCGCTTCGATATCCCGGTGCCCGCCGCCCCAGATCGTGCTGACGCTGCCCGACAGCTTGCCGGTGGCCTGGTCGATCTCGGCCAGCCCGATCCCGCCAAAGAAAGAGCCCCAGGACATATACACCTTGCCGTCGTGGTCGCGGAACAGGGCCGGGTCGATGGCGTTGATCTCGCCGCTGCCCCCGAAGGATTCGACCACGATGCCGAGGTCGGTCCAGGAGGGATTCTTGAGCGATGCGCTGCGCGCCACCCCGATGGCCGAATTCGAACTGCCGAAGCTCGATACCGAATAGTACAGGTAGTAATAGCCGTTCATCCGGATCAGGTCCGGCGCCCAGAACGCGCCGCTGAAGTCCGGGATCTTGTTCCTGATCCAGGCGGGGTAGGCGGCGAACACCGGACCCGGGCCGCCGGTCCAGGTCTCCAGGTCCTTCGAGGTCGAATACCAGATGCCGGTGCCGGTCGTGAAATTGAAATAGGTATCGCCGTCCCTGGTGATGGCGCCGGGGTCGTGGGCGTTCTTGAGTCCGGCCAGTTCGATGGCCGGCGCGGAAGCGGCGCAGACAAGCAGGCACAAGGCCGCCAGGATGTTTTTCATTGAGGTCTCCAGTTGTTGTCATGTTGTATGTACTGCTCGACCAGATTAGGCGCGCCCGGGGTGCGCTACCAATGAAATAAATCGCGCGTGCGATGCGCGTTCCGGTATCTCTTCCATGCAATCTGCATGTCACGGAAATAACCAATAGTAACTTGAGGTCAAGAGCGTTTCCATTATTGAACTACCCATGGCGGTTCCGACAAGCTTGCTGCGGAGCTCACGCGCTCCAGAGTGAGAGCGACATCTTTTCCGGCTGAAAACGAAAAAATCGCCCATCCGCAACAACATTTGTTTGAAACCGATTGTCACTGGGAAAAAACGTGCTTATACTCGGATCAGTGTCTGAAAAGGGCAAACTCCGCGAAAGCGGAGGACGCAAAGTCAACGGTCTAATGAGCCTCCGGGCTCGATGACGGCAGGACTGCCAGTGTCGATCCGTACAGCCAAGTGAACCCTCGGGTTCGCATGTACTGCGCTTGCTAGCAATCCTGGATGTCGCCAACTTTAGGATTAGCTAGTCATGCAATTTACCTCCGCCACCTTCCGCAAGACCTCCATCGCTTTCGCAGCGGGCCTCGTTTCCCTGATCGGCGTATCGAACGCCCATGCCGCACCGAAGGGTGAATTCGCGCGCGGCCGCATCATCGTCGAAACCCGCGCCGGCGTGTCGGCTTCCGAGCTCGACAAGGCCGTCAAGGCGCACGGCGGCAAGTCGTCCGAGAAGCTGGGCCAGAGCAACCTCCACGTGGTCATGCTGCCGCCGGGCCTGTCGGAAGAAGACGCGGTCGAGAAATTCTCGCGCCGTCCGGAATTCAAGTTTGCCGAACTCGACTATAAAGCCACGGTCGCCCTGGCGGTCACCGACCCCTACATCGGCAGCGCCTGGCACATTCCGAAGATCGGCGCCTCGACCGCCTGGGACAATTCCCAGGGCGCGGGCGTGACCATCGCCGTGCTGGACACCGGCGTCGCCGTGACCCACCCTGACCTGAAGGACCGCATGGTCGCCGGCTACAACGCCGTCAACGGCGGCACCGATGTGACCGACCTGTGCGGCCACGGTACGGCCGCCGCCGGCGCCGCAGCCGCCACCACCAACAACGGCCTGGGCGTCGCCGGTATCGCAGGCGCGGCCCGCATCATGCCGATCCAGATCTCCTACAAGGACAGCACCGGCTGCCACGCCTACGCCAGCACCATCGCCAAGGGCATCACCTGGGCCGCCGACCACGGCGCGCGCGTCGCCAACGTCAGCTTCGTGGGCATCGCCAACAGTTCGTCGGTCCGCAGCGCCTCGCGCTACATGAAGAACAAGGGCGGCCTGGTGTTCATCTCGGCGGGCAACAACAACAAGGACGAGGGCATCGCCGCGGACACCGGCTACATCATCGTGTCGGCCACCGACAACTACGACAACCGCGCCAGCTTCTCGAGCTGGGGCAGCTTCGTGTCGCTGGCGGCGCCGGGCACCGGCATCTGGACCACCACCAGCACCCTGGGCTACACCACCAAGAGCGGCACCTCGTTCTCCAGCCCGGTGAGCGCCGGCGTCGCCGGCCTGCTGATGGCGGCCCGTCCGGACCTGAGCAGCGAGCAGATCGAATCGCTGATCTTCAAGACCGCGGTCGACCTCGGCGCCGCCGGCCGCGACCCGATCTTCGGCTACGGCCGCGTGAACGCCGGCGCCGCGATGACCGCCGCACGCGGCTACACTTCCGCCGTCGACAGCACCGCGCCGAGCGCCGCCATCTCGGCGCCGCTGGGCAGCAGCTCGGTGTCGGGCCTGGTACCGGTCAACGTCAACGCCAGCGACAACGTGGGCGTGGCCCGCGTCGACCTGAAGGTCAACGGCACCGTGGTCGCCAGCGACAACGCCGCGCCATACAGCTTCAGCTGGAACTCGGCCGGCGTGGCGAACGGCATGGCCAGCCTGGTCGCCGTCGCCTACGACGCCGCGGGCAATGCCGGCAGCTCGGCCGCCGTGTCGGTCAACGTGGCCAACACCACCCCCGGCGTCGTGACTACCGACACCACCGCCCCGAGCCTGGCCATCAACAACCCGGTCAACGGCGGCAGCGTCAACGGCCAGGTGACGGTGAGCGTCAGCGCCTCGGACAACGCCGGCGCGGCGGGCATCACCAACAGCATCGCCATCGACGGCGCCGTCAAGGCGAGCGGCACCGGCGGTTCGCTGGCCTATGCCTGGAACAGCAAGAAGTCGGGCAAGGGTACCCACAGCATCACCGCCACTTCGCGCGACCGCGCAGGCAACACCACCACCCGCACCATCAGCGTGACCGTGCGCTGATCGGCGCAGCCGGCCTGCAATGAAAAATGGCGCCCGCGAGGGCGCCATTTTCGTTTGCGGCGGGGCCGAAGCTCAGCGGCGGCGGCGCAGCATCAGGCCGGCAAGGCCCGCGCCCAGCAGCGCGAGGCTGGCGGGTTCCGGCACTTCGCCCGGATCGCCCGGATCGTTGCCTGGCACCGTCACGAAATGGCCCAGGCGGCCGATGTTGCAGCGGTTGTCGTTCGGGCCGTCCGAGCAGTCGCCTCCGCTCAGGAAATTCACCTGCTCGTCGCTGAACACCAGCTGGGTCAGGTCGCCCACGTTCTCGAAGAAGTAGGAGTCGAGCTGGGTCTTGGTGCCGCCGACGCCGAATTTCAGCACGAAGTAGCCGGGCTCTGCCGGGCCCACATCGATCACCCAGTAGCCGGTATCGGCGTCGCGCACGGCGACCGGGCTATTGTCGCGGAACAGGTCGCTTACTTCCCAATCGCCTCCCGTCAATTCCTCGAGCTTGTCCAGGGTGTCTTCGTCACCCGCGTTCTGCATGTCGTACCCTTGATTGGTCAGCAGCGTGTCGAGGATCGGCGCTGCGCTTGCATTGCTTGCAGCAAAACTGGCGGCTGCGGCGCCGGCGATCAGCAGAGCTTTCAAAACGGATTTCATTATTTCCCCTGGTTTATGTTGTACCGGGATATGAGCAAGGGCCGTGCCAGCGCAGGTAAATACTTGATTTACATTGAATCCGGTAGAAAGCACAGCGCGGCCTGGCGCGCAGGTGTAAGACTAACCGACAGTTACAATGTTGCGCGTGGCAAATGATGATTTCCGCAAACCGATGGGGCAGGGAAATGCGGGGCGCGCAGTGCCGGTATGTCGAGGTGCCGACTTGATGGCGTCAGGGACGCTTGTTAACTGCCGGTTACTTCACCTGGGCCGATCTTTTTTCGATCGCGTCCCGCGCCGCTCCCGTTGCCGGGCAAGTCGCCTTGGGGCAGGGTACGCGGTTCCACCCCTTCCTTCGTCATCACGACCGGCCGGATGCTGCCGTCTTCATTGAAGTACAGGCGCTCGATCGCCATTTCGCGGTGATGGCCATTGCTCGTGTCCAGGGGGCGGCGGTGGTAGGCGATGTACCAGTCGTCGGTGCCCGGAATGTTGATCACCGAGTGATGGCCCGCGCCTCTCGCTACCCTGGGGTCCTGGGCCAGGATCGTGCCGGCCCGCTTGAAGGGGCCTGCCGGCGAGCTGCCCCGCGCGTAGGCGACGCGGTAATCCGGGCCGGTCCATCCTCCTTCCGACCACATCAGGTAATACACGCCCTTGCGCTTGACCATGAAGGAGCCTTCGACGTAGGCCGGATCGGGCGTGATCTCCTTGAACATCTCGCCGTCCGGGAAGGGGGCAAGCGCCAGCAGATCGGGGGACAGCCTGGCGACATTGGCGTGCTTCCATCCGCCGTAATACAGGTAGACCTGGCCGTCGTCGTCCTTGAAGACCATCTGGTCGATCGGCTGGGCGCCGTGATGAATCTTGCCGATCAGGGGACGCCCGAGCGCATCCTTGAACGGCCCCTGGGGACGGTCGCTGACCGCCACCCCGATGCCGCCGGTCTGCTGGTCGCTCTTGATGTCGTTGGCCCCGAAGAAGAGGTAGTACTTGCCCTTGTGTTCGATGCTCGAGGGCGCCCAGACCGCGTAGGCTGCCCAGCTGACGTTTTCGACATCGAGCACGTGGTCGTGCCTGGTCCAGTTCACCAGGTCGGGCGATGAAAACGCGTTGATGAAGGTCTGCTTCAGGTAGGGCTCCCAGATCAGGTGCGATTGCGCGCGCATGTGCGCCTGCTCGGGAGTGAAGGTCCTGGACCGGTCCGGCTTGCCGAAATCATCCGAATAGGTCGGATAGATCCAGTAGGTCTTGCCGAAGATACGGATTTCCGGGTCGGCGTACCAGCCGGGAACGATCGGATTGGCTGCGTGCAGGGGCGCGCACACGGCGCCTGACAAGGCCAGGGCCCGGGCAAGGTAACGCATCGTCAGACAGGCCGTTCTTTTCATGGGCAGTGCTCCACAAGGTGGCGGTCGCCGGCAGCAAGCGCCTCAGAATTGTTCATCCGGGCGCAGATAGCGCCATTGTCCCGGCGGCAGGTCGCCCAGCTTGACCCGCCCGATGCGCACGCGCTTCAGTCCGATGACCTTCAGCCCGACCATGTCGCACATCCGGCGGATCTGGCGCTTGCGGCCTTCCTTCAGGGTGAAGCTGAGCTGGTCGTCGTTCTGCCAGCGCACCTTGGCCGGCAGCAGCGGCTTACCGTCCATCCACAGGCCGTGGTTCAGCTTCCGGAGGTCGGCGTCGGGCAGCTTGCCCGGCCTGGTGTACTGCACCCGCACCAGGTACTCCTTCTCGATTGCCGTGTCCTGGCCGATCAGCTGCTTGGCGATGCGGCCGTCCTGGGTCAGCACCAGCAGCCCCACCGAGTCGATGTCCAGGCGTCCCGCCGGCACCAGGCTGCGCAGCTGGGTTGGGTGGAACTGGTCGGGCGACGGGTCGTCGGCCCAGCGGTTCTCCGGCTTGATCAGGGTGACGGCCGGCTGGTAGCCGTCCTCAGCCTGGCCGCTGACGTAGCCGACCGGCTTGTTGATCAGGACCGTCACGCGCTTGGACTGCTCGGCCGCGGCCTGGCGCTCGACCGTGATGCGCTGGGTGGGCAGTACCTTGCTGCCCAGTTCGGAGACCACCTTGCCGTCCACCCGCACCCAGCCTTTGGCGATCCATTCATCGGCTTCGCGGCGCGAGCACAGGCCGAGTTCGGACATACGTTTGGAGAGGCGGAGCGGTTCGGTCATCGTAAAAACAGGAAAAGTCAGATTTTGAGGGCGTCGAGCAGGTCGGTTTCCAGCTGGACCTGCACGCGCGGGTTGTTCAGGGCGGCGCCGTCGATGAGGAACACGTCCTCGACACGCTCGCCCAGGGTCATGATCTTGGCCGTATGCAGGTTGATGCGGTAGCGCTGCAGCACGCTGGCGATGGCGTACAGCAGGCCGACGCGGTCGTTGGCGGCCACAGACAGTACGTAGAACTGGCCGCGCTCATCGGGGCGCAGGTCCACGGTCGGCGTGATCGGGAAGCTGCGCGACATGCGCGACAGGCGTCCGCGCGTCAGGGGCGGCAGCGGGTCGTGCGACAGCAGCAGGGCGCACAACTCGTGTTCGATCAGGCTGATGATGTCGCGGTAGCTGCCTTCGAAGCCTTCGGCCGTGACCAGGAAGCTGTCCAGCGCATAGCCGTGGCGCGTGGTATGGATCTTGGCGTCCAGGATGCTGAAGTTCTTGCGGTCGAAGTAGCTGCAGATGCGCGCGAACAGGTCGGGCTGGTCCTTCAGGTAGACGGCCACCTGCAGGCCTTCGCCGATCGGCGCCAGGCGCGCGCGCACCACGGGCTTCGCGCTGTCGACCTTGTCGTGCAGGGCGCGGGTTTGCCAGGCGATGTCGGAAGCGTCGTGGCGCAGGAAGTAGGCGACGTCGAGCTGCTGCCACAGCGCCTCGTGGGCGTCGGCCGGCAGGCCGAACAGGCGCAGGGTGGCCAGCGCTTCCTTCTGGCGCGTGCGCAGCTCGCGGTCGGCGGAATGGGGTTCGCCCCCGAGCACGCGCAGGGTGACCCGGTACAGGTCTTCCAGCAGCTTGCCCTTCCAGGCGTTCCACACCTTGGGGCTGGTGCCGCGGATGTCGGCCACGGTCAGCAGGTAGAGCGCGGTCAGGTGGCGTTCGTCACGGACCTGGGCGGCAAAGGCCGCGATCACGTCCGGATCGGACAGGTCCTGCTTCTGCGCCACCTGCGACATGGTCAGGTGCTGCTCGACCAGGAATACCACCAGCTCGGTGTCTTCTCCGGACAGCCCGTGCTCCTGGCAGAACTGGCGGGCGTCATCCATGCCCAGCTTGGAGTGGTCGCCGCCCCGGCCCTTGGCGATGTCGTGGAAGAGGGCTGCCACGTACAGCAGCCAGCGGTCGCGGAAGTCGGCGATCAGCTGGCTGCAGAACGGGTATTCGTGGGCGTGTTCCGGCATCGTGAAGCGGCGCAGGTTACGCACCACCATCATGATGTGCTGGTCCACCGTGTAGACGTGGAACAGGTCGTGCTGCATCTGGCCGACGATCTTGCGGAAGGCCGGCAGGTAGCGGCCCAGGATGCCGAATTCGTTCATGCGGCGCAGCGCGTGCACCAGGCCCACCGGCGCCTGCAGGATGCGCAGGAACAGGGCGCGGTTAGCCCGATCGGCGCGGAAGGCGGTGTCGATGCGGGTGCGCGCATGCCACAGCGCGCGCGTGGTGCGCGCCGTCATGCCCTTGATATCGGGGCGCTCGGTCATGGCCACGAAGATTTCGAGCACGCTCGCGGGCTCGCGCTCGAAGGTGTCGTCGGCGGCGATGTCGATCAGGCCGCCCACCTCCTTGAAGCGCGCGTTGATCGGCACCGCGGCCACCGGATGCGGGAACAGCTGGGCTTCGATGTCCTGCAGCAGGATGGTGTTGAGCTGGGTGACCGTCTTGGCCGCCCAATAGTAGCGCTGCATCAGGTATTCGCTGGCGCGCCGCGCGTTGGGGCCGTCGCCGTTCGAGGACAGGCCGAAGGTCTTGGCGATCGCGGTCTGGACGTCGAACACCAGGCGGTCTTCGCGCCGTTTGGTGTGCAGGTGCAGGCGGATGCGGATGTCCTTGAATGCGCGCTCCTTTTCCATCAGCTGGCGCGCTTCCATGCGCGTGATCAGCCCGCGCGTGGCCAGCTGGCCCCAGGACTCGGCCAGGCCGGCCGCCTTGGCCACCCACAGGATCACCTGCAGGTCGCGCAGCGCGCCCGGACTTTCCTTGACGTTCGGCTCGAGCGCAAAGGCGGTGTACTCGTATTTGGCGTGGCGCAGGCGCATCTCGGCCGTCTTGGCCTGGAAGAAGGCTTGCGGGTCCATGGCGGCGCGGTAGCGCCGCTGCAGCGCATCGAACAGCGCTTCGTCCCCGCACACCAGGCGCGCTTCCAGCAGGCTGGTCTGCACGGTGATGTCGGCGGCGGACTCCACCAGGCATTCGTCCACGGTGCGGATGCTGTGGCCGATTTCCAGGCCCAGGTCCCACAGCAGCTGGACCAGGGATTCCAGGCGCACCTGGGTGATGGCGTCGGGCTGCTGCTGGAGCAGGATCAGGAGGTCGACGTCGGAATAGGGGAAAAGCTCGCCGCGCCCGTAGCCGCCCACGCCCACCAGGGCCGTGCTGGCCGGCAGGCCGGCGGCGCGCCAGGCGTCGGCCAGCACGCCGTCGACGCACTGGCGCAGGTTGCGCAGCAGCTTTTCGGGCTTGCCGTCCTCGTGGAAGGCATGGAACACCGCCTGGCGTTCGGCCTTGAGCCGCTGGCGCAGCTCGCTGCGCGCGGAATCCAGCAGGGCGGCCTGTCCCATGGAAGGCTCCTCAGGCGGCAGCGGCGGTGGCGGCGCCCTGGCCCAGCAGCGGCAACACGATGGCCGGCGGCGGCGGGGTGCCCGCCGATTGCGTCAGGATCTCGAAGCCGGTCTCGGTCACCAGGATGGTGTGTTCCCACTGGGCCGAGAGGCTGCGGTCCTTGGTCTTGATGGTCCAGCCGTCCTGCATTTCCTTGATCTCGCGGCGGCCGGCGTTGATCATCGGCTCGATCGTGAAGATCATGCCCGCTTCCAGCTTGTCCAGGGTGCCCGGGCGGCCGTAGTGCAGCACCTGGGGCTCCTCGTGGAACACGCGGCCGATGCCGTGGCCGCAGAACTCGCGCACCACGCTGTAGCCGTGCTTCTCGGCGTGCTGCTGGATCACGTGGCCGATGTCGCCCAGGTGGGCGCCCGGCCTGACCTTCGAAATGCCCAGCCACATGCATTCATAGGTCACTTCCGACAGGCGGCGCGCCAGGATCGAGGGTTCGCCCACGTAGAACATGCGGCTGTTGTCGCCGTGGAAGCCGTCCTTGATGACGGTGACGTCGATGTTCAGCACGTCGCCGTTCTTGAGCACCTTGTCGCCCGGGATGCCGTGGCAGATCACGTCGTTGACCGAGGTGCAGATCGACTTCGGGAAGGGGGTGTAGCCCGGCGGGGCGTAGTTCAGCGGGGCCGGGGTGCTGCCCTGGACGTTGAGCATGTATTCGTGGGCCAGGCGGTCCAGCTCGCCGGTGCTCACGCCCGGCTTGACGAAGGGGGTGAGGTAATCCAGTACTTCGGCGCCGAGGCGGCCGGCCAGGCGCATGCCTTCGATCTCTTCCGGGGTCTTGATGGAAATGGACATAAATAAGGTGTCGTACTCTGAAAGCGGTGAAGCCCGGAACGTGTCTCGGCGACACCCCGGGCGATATCATTCCATTATAAAGGATGTCGTCCACCCCGGTGGCAAGCCTTCCCGGCGGCAGGGAAGCGTGCACGCTTGAAAAATGGACCAAATCCCGCTAGAATCTCGGGTTGCTCGTATTCGCATTGAGCAATGTTGTAAAAACAAGCTGGTTTTTACTGAATTTTTATAGAAATCGCGAGTGTGGCCGCCAAAGGGTGCCGATAAGGTGACTGGCCGCATTCAAGACCCAACCCTGGAGAATTACATGTCCGTTACTATGCGCGAAATGCTGGAAGCCGGTGTTCACTTCGGCCACCAGACCCGTTTCTGGAACCCGAAAATGGCCCCGTTCATCTTCGGTCACCGCAACAAGATCCACATCATCAACCTGGAAAAGACCATGGGGATGTACCAGGACGCGATGAAGACGATCAAGCAGATCGCCGCCAACCGCGGCACCATCCTGATGGTGGGCACCAAGCGCCAGGCGCGCGACATCATCGCCGCTGAAGCCCAGCGCGCGGGCGTGCCTTACGTCGACCAGCGCTGGCTGGGCGGCATGCTGACCAACTTCAAGACCATCAAGACCTCGATCAAGCGCCTGAAGGACATGGAAGCGGCGATCGAAGACGGTTCGGTCGAGAAGATGTCGAAGAAAGAAGCGCTGATGTTCTCGCGCGAACTGATCAAGCTGCAGAAGTCGATCGGCGGCATCAAGGACCTGGGCGGCGTGCCGGACGCGATCTTCGTCGTCGACGTCGGCTATCACAAGGGCACCGTGACCGAAGCCGGCAAGCTGGGCATCCCGGTCATCGGCGTGGTCGACACCAACCACTCGCCGGAAGGCGTTACCCACATCATCCCGGGTAACGACGACTCGTCGAAGGCCATCACCCTGTACGCACGCGGCGTCGCCGATGCGATCCTGGAAGGCCGCGCCAACGCCACCAACGAAGTCGTTGAGATGGTCAAGGCCGGCGGCGACGACTTCGTCGAAGTTTCCGAGCAGGCATAATTTGACGGCAGGCCGCACGGCCTGCCCGTCGTAGAAAGGGGGAGCCGTACCACGTGCCCCCCTTTTTTTAAGCACAAGATTTAGCAGAAATATATCGTTCGACTGTCCGCCGGACAGCCGGGCACCTGAACCAACATTTAGGAGAATACACATGGCAGCGATTACTGCAGCGATGGTGGGCGAACTGCGCTCCAAGACCGACGCACCGATGATGGAATGCAAGAAAGCACTGACCGAGGCTGATGGCGACATGGGCCGCGCGGAAGAGATCCTGCGCGTCAAGCTGGGCGGCAAGGCCTCGAAGGCAGCGTCGCGCATCACCGCCGAAGGCGTGGTGGCGGCTTACATCGCCGGCAACGTCGGCGCGCTGGTCGAAATCAACAGCGAAACCGACTTCGTCGCCAAGAACGACGACTTCCTGGCCATGGCCAACCTGGCAGCCCGCCTGGTCGCCGAAAAGAACCCGGCCGACGTCGACGCCCTGGCGCAGATCGAACACGAGGGCAAGACCTTCGACGACGTGCGTACGGCACTGATCGGTAAAATCGGCGAGAATATGACCGTGCGCCGCTTCCAGCGCTTCGAAACCACCGGCAAGCTGGCTTCCTACCTGCACGGCTCGCGCATCGGCGTGATGGTCGAGTTCGAAGGCGGCGACGAGCAGGTCGGCAAGGACGTGGCGATGCACATCGCCGCCATGAAGCCGGTCGCTCTGTCGTCGGAGCAAGTTCCTGCTGAACTGATCGAGAAAGAGCGTTCGGTTGCTCAGCTGAAAGCCCAGGAAGACGCCGACAAGGCCGTCGCCGAAGGCAAGCAGCCGCAGTCGGCCGAGATCGTCGCCAAGCGTATCGACGGTTCGGTGCAGAAGTACCTGAAAGAAGTGTCGCTGCTGAACCAGGCGTTCGTGAAGAACGACAAGCAGTCGATCGAGCAGATGCTGAAGGCCGCCGGCACCACCGTGAAGGCGTTCACCATGTACGTCGTGGGCGAAGGCATCGAGAAGAAGGTTGACGACTTCGCAGCTGAAGTTGCAGCACAGATGGCTGCCAACAAGCAGTAATCGAAAAGCGGGCCGCAAGGCCCGTTTTTTTAAGGGGAAAGGTTTGTTGCGTGGCCATCGGCGGGACTGGCGGCCGCGCGGCAAGTCCGCAGCGAGCCTGCAGCGCTCAACGCGCGGCGCCCCGAAAGCAGCACCCATCCGCCCCAGGGCCGATGAGACCCCCGCCCACGAAGCGGCGGTCAGAACCGAATTCGTAAGAACCATCACATAGGAGCCGCTTCATCATGACAAAACCAGCCTACCAACGAGTCCTTCTGAAACTGTCTGGCGAAGCGCTGATGGGCGATGATGCGTTCGGCATCAACCGTGCGACCATCGACCGCATGGTGGCGGACGTGGCGGAAGTGGCGAAGCTGGGCGTGCAGGTGGCGGTCGTGATCGGCGGCGGCAACATCTTCCGCGGCGTGGCCCCGGGCGCCCAGGGCATGGACCGCGCCACCGCGGACTACATGGGCATGCTCGCCACCGTCATGAACGCCCTGGCCCTGGCCGACGCCATGCGCCACGTGGGCATCACCGCGCGCGTGATGTCCGCCATCAGCATCGAGCAGGTGGTCGAGCCCTACGTCCGTCCGAAAGCCCTGCAGTACCTGGAAGAGGGCAAGGTCGTCGTGTTCGCCGCCGGCACCGGCAACCCCTTCTTCACCACCGATACCGCGGCAGCGCTGCGCGGCTCGGAAATCTCGGCCGAGATCGTCCTCAAGGCCACCAAGGTCGACGGTGTCTACAGCGCCGACCCCAAGAAGGATCCGCACGCCACCCGCTACGAGTCGATCTCCTTCGACGAAGCGATCGCCAAGCACCTGCAGGTGATGGACGCCACCGCCTTCGCGCTGTGCCGCGACCAGAAGCTGCCGATCAAGGTGTTCTCCATCGTCAAGCCGGGCGCGCTGAAAGCCGTGATCATGGGCGAAGACGAAGGTACACTGGTGCACGTTTAAGTTTTAGTTGAACAATCTGAAAGAAGAACAGGAGAGCAGCATGTCCTTAGCTGACGTCAAAAAGAACGCCCAGGATCGCATGGCCAAGTCCATCGAGACCCTGAGGGCCAACCTGGCCAAGGTTCGTACCGGCCGCGCCCACGCCGGCATCCTCGATTCCGTCATGGTCGAATACTATGGCTCGCCGACCCCGCTGTCGCAGGTGGCGAACCTGACCCTGATCGACGCCCGCACCATCGGCGTGACCCCGTTCGAGAAGAAGATGGCCAGCACCATCGAAAAAGCGATCCGCGACTCCGACCTGGGCCTGAACCCGTCGTCGCAAGGGGACACCATCCGCGTGCCGACCCCGCCGCTGACCGAAGAGCGCCGCAAGGAAATGGTCAAGCTGACCAAGACCGAAGGCGAAGACGCCAAGATCGCCGTGCGCAACATCCGCCGCGACGCCAACGAAGCGCTGAAGAAGATGGTCAAGGACAAGACCGCCTCGGAGGACGACGAGCGCCGTGCCTCGGACGAAGTGCAGAAGCTGACCGACAAATTCGTCGCCGAGATCGACAAGCTGCTGGCAGAGAAAGAGAAAGACATCATGACCGTGTAAATACGGCTTGACGACTGAGAGCGCCTGACAAAGGCCTCAGGGCAAGGCGCAGCGTCGAAGTCGGTACTTTGGTACGGCAAGACGATGCAACGCCGCCATGAGGGTTTTGTCAGGCGCTCTTACTCGGCGGACCGGCCCCGGCAGCTTGCCGCGGCCGGTCCGTGTACCTTATGATTGACCATTTTCCCCGCCGGCGACATCTGTTGCCGGCCGCAGCCCACTGGAAGTCATGATATTCAAAAGTTCGACCACCGCTGTCCCCGAAACGCCTAGTGTGCCGCGCCATATCGCGATCATCATGGACGGCAATGGCCGCTGGGCCACCAAGCGCTTCCTGCCGCGCGTCGCCGGCCACGTCAAGGGCGTGGAAGCCGTGCGCGGCGTCGTCGAGCACTGCGTCGAACTGGGCGTGGAATACCTGACCCTGTTCGCCTTCTCGTCCGAGAACTGGCGCCGTCCGGCCGAGGAAGTCTCGCTGCTGATGCGCCTGTTCGTCACCGCCCTCGAGCGCGAAGTCTCGAAGATGCATGCCAACAATATTCGCCTGAAAGTCGTGGGCGACCTGAGCCGCTTCGATCCCAAGCTGCAGGACATGATCGCCGCCGCCGAGCGCCGCACCGCCAACAACACCCGCCTCACGGTCAGCGTGTGCGCCAACTATGGCGGACGCTGGGATATCATGCAGGCAACGAACAAGATGGTGCAGGCCAACCCGGGCGTGAGCGACTACACCGAAGAGATGCTGGCGCCGCACCTGGCCATGGCTTATGCGCCCGAGCCGGACCTGTTCATCCGCACCGGCGGCGAGGAGCGCATTTCGAATTTCCTGCTGTGGCAGCTCGCGTATTCCGAGCTGTACTTTACCCAGACCTTCTGGCCCGATTTCTCGCCCGAAGCGCTGGACGAGGCGATCGCATCCTTCCAGAAGCGCGAGCGCCGCTTCGGCCAGACCGGCGAACAAGTAGCGAAGAAGACCAACTGATGCTGATAACCCGGATCCTCACCGCGCTGGTCCTGCTGGCAGTGCTGCTGCCGGTCCTGTATTCCAATAACTTCACGGCGTTCGCGGTGGTGGCCTCGCTGTTCTTCGGGGCGGCGATCTGGGAATCCTTCCGCCTGTTCAACCCGGGTTCGAAGTACGCGCCGGTGATCGCCGCCTTCTGGACCGCGGCCTTCGCCTACGCCTTCTTCCTGGCCCCGTCCGGCGGCGCCACCACCTTCTGGTTCGCCATCGGCGTGCTGCTGTGGCTGCTGCGCTTCGCGCCCTCGCTCAAGCTCGGCCTGCCGCCGCTGGCCAGCGCGGCCAATACCACGCTCAGTCTCATCTATGCGATCGCGGTGGTGTCCTGCTTCGCCGCCATCGTCACCATGTTCCAGCACTCGGCCCTCTACCTGCTGTCAGTGATGGCCATCGTCTGGGTGGCCGACGTGTTCGCCTATTTCTCCGGCAAGGCCTTCGGCAAGCGCAAGCTGGCGCCGTCCATTTCGCCGGGCAAGTCCTGGGAAGGCGCCATCGGCGGCTGCATCGCCGTCTTGACCGTCGCCACGCTCACCGTGCTGTTCGGCGGCGAAGCGCTGGCCGACACCTTCGCGGTGCGCGTGCAGGCCGGCCTCGGCTGGCCCGGCATGTTCGCCGTACTCATCCTCATCGTCGCCGCCAGCATCGTCGGCGACCTGTTCGAATCCCAGCTCAAGCGCCGCGCCGGCATGAAGGACAGCAGCAACGTGCTGCCTGGCCATGGCGGCGTGCTGGACCGGATCGACGCACTCGTCCCGGTCCTGCCATTGGCTGCCCTGATCGGCGCCTGGCTCTAGAAGGAAGCAGATCATGCAACGCATTACCATCCTGGGCGCCACCGGCTCCATCGGCGCCTCGACCCTCGACGTGCTCGCCCGCCATCCGGAGCGCTACCGCGTCCATGCACTGAGCGCGCACAGCCGCGTCGAGGAGCTGGCGCAGGCTTGCCGAGTCCACCGTCCGCAGCGCGCCGTGGTCGGCACGGCGGAGGCGGCCGCCCGGCTGTCCGCCCTGCTGGCAGACCTGCCTGCGGACCTCCGCATCTCGGTCGAGCACGGCGAACAGGCCCTGTGCGACATCGCCTCCAGCCCGGACACCGATACCGTGATGGCCGCCATCGTCGGCGCCGCCGGCCTGGCCCCCACGCTGGCCGCCGCGCGCGCCGGCAAGAAAGTCCTGCTGGCCAACAAGGAAGCCCTGGTCATGTCGGGCCAGCTGTTCATGGACGCGGTCAAGGAACACAAGGCGACCCTGCTGCCCATCGACAGCGAACATAACGCGATCTTCCAATCGCTGCCGCAGCACTATGCACGTGTTCCCGGCGCGGCGGGCGTGGCCAGGATCCTCCTGACCGCTTCGGGCGGACCCTTCCTCAACCGCGCCGTCGAGACCCTCGGCGACGTGACCCCGGATGAAGCCTGCAAGCACCCGAACTGGGTCATGGGCCGCAAGATCTCGGTGGACTCCGCCACCATGATGAACAAGGGCCTGGAAGTGATCGAGGCCCATTGGCTGTTCGGCGCCCCGGCCGACCTGATCGAGGTCGTGATCCACCCGCAGAGCGTGATCCATTCGATGGTGTCCTATGTCGACGGCTCGGTGCTGGCCCAGCTGGGCAACCCGGACATGCGCACCCCGATCGCGCACGCGCTGGCCTTCCCGGAGCGGATCGACTCGGGCGTGGGCCAGCTCGACCTGACGACGATGGCCGCGCTGCAGTTCCACAAGCCGGACTTCGATCGCTTCCCCTGCCTGGCGCTCGCCTTCGATGCATTGCGTGAGGGCGGCACCGCGCCGGCCATCCTGAATGCCGCCAACGAAGTGGCCGTGCAGGCCTTCCTCGACCGCGCCATCGGCTTCCGCGACATCGACCGCGTGATCCGCCAGGTGATGGACGAGGTGCCGCACGGACCGGCGCCCTCGATCGAGGCGGTGCTGGACCAGGATGCGCGCGCCCGCGCGGCGGCCTCCGCCTCCATCGCAGGCCTGCGGAGGTAAGCCATGAACCTGCTGTGGACGGTGCTGGCCTTCGTGCTGGCCCTCGGCCCGCTCATCATCATTCATGAGCTGGGCCACTACCTGGTTGCACGCTGGTGCGGCGTCAAGGTGCTGCGCTTCTCGGTCGGCATGGGCCGCGTGGTCTGGTCGCGCCGCTTCGGCCCCGACCAGACCGAATGGGCGGTGTCGGCGCTGCCGCTGGGCGGCTACGTCAAGATGCTCGACAGCCGCGACCCCGAGACCGCGCCCAAGGACGAAACCGAATGGGACCGCGAGTTCACGCGCCAGAGCGTGTGGCGCCGCATCGCCATCGTCGCGGCCGGCCCCATCGCCAACTTCCTCCTCGCGATCGGCCTGATGGCCGTACTCTTCATGCATGGCGTCGAGGAGCCCACGGCGCGCCTGCGCGCGCTGCCGGAGACCTCGGCCGCGTACCAGGCGGGCGTGCGCGGCGGCGATACGGTGGTGGCGGTCAACGGCTCCCCGGTCGCGTCCTGGCCGGACCTGCGCTGGCAGGTGCTGCAGGCCGCCGTGGAAAAGCGCGAAGCCCGGCTCGAGCTTCGCGGCGAAGGGGCGGTAACTTCGGGTGGCACTTACAGCGCCACGATCCCGAAGGAGGCGGTGGCGAAGCTCGACGTCGAAGGCGACGTGCTCGGCGGCCTGGGCCTGGACCTGTGGCGTCCGCAGGCGCGGGTCGAGAAGGTGCTGCCCGGCGGGGCAGGGGAGCGCGCCGGCCTGCTCGCGGGCGACCTGGTCCTGCGCGTGGACGGCAAGGCCGTGGGCGACGGCATCGACCTCATCGAGGCGGTGCGCGCCGCGCCCGGCCGCGCGCTGCGGCTGGAAGTCAGGCGCGGCGCCGGCATCGTGAACCTGGCGCTCACGCCGGAACGCGACCCCAAGGGCCACGGCATGATCAAGGTCATGGTGGCCCAGGCGCCCGAGATGGTGACCGTGTCCTCGGGACCCTTCGAGGCCGTGGCCAAGGGCGCCGAGCGCACCTGGGAAACCAGCGTCATGACCCTCAAGATGATCGGCAAGATGATCGTCGGCGAAGCCTCGTGGAAGAATGTGACCGGCCCGATCACGATTGCCGATTATGCGGGGCAGACCGCGCGCATCGGCCTGGTGAGCTATTTGCAGTTCATCGCATGTATTAGTATCAGCTTAGGAGTAATGAATTTGTTACCAATTCCAGATCTGGCTGGTGGCCATTTTCTGTATTATTCGCTGGAAGTGTTGACCGGGCG
>CAMPHU010000033.1 GCA_946886065.1 uncultured Massilia sp.
ACTCGATCCTGGAACCGCTGTGGCGCGCCCCGAACATCTCGAGCGTGCAGATCACCGTCGCCGAGGAGATCGGCGTGGGCAGCCGTGCCGGCTTCTACGACAGCACCGGCGCCATGCGCGACATGCTGCAGAACCATTTGCTGCAGTTGCTGTGCATCGTGGCCATGGAGCCGCCCACTTCGCTCAACGCCGACGCGGTGCGCGACGAGAAGCTCAAGGTGCTGCGCTCGCTGCGCCGCTTCACCCTGGCCGACATCGCGCGCGACACCGTCCGCGGCCAATACACGCATGGCGTGAGCGGCAACCAGGAAGTGCCGGGCTACCTCGAGGAAAAGAACGTCCCGCCCGGCAGCAAGACCGAGACCTTCGTCGCCCTGCGCGCCCATGTCGACACCTGGCGCTGGTCCAAGGTGCCGTTCTACCTGCGCACCGGCAAGCGCATGCAGCGCCGCTCCTCCAAGATCGTGGTCGAGTTCGCCAATCCGCCCTTCCCGCTGTTCCCGGACGCCCCGGGCGGCGTGGCCAACCGCCTGGTCATCGAGCTGCAGCCCGAAGAAGCGATCAAGCTGCAGATCATGGCCAAGCAGCCGGGCACCGGGATGCAGATGCAGCAGGTCACCCTCAACCTCGACCTGCAGTCGGCCTTCCAGCAGCGCCGCGCCGAAGCCTACGAGCGCCTCCTGATCGACGTGGTGCGCGGCCGCCTGACCCACTTCATGCGCCGCGACGAACTGGAAGCCGCCTGGGCCTGGGCCGATCCGATCATCGAGGGCTGGGGCACCCTGGGCGAGAAGCCGCACGCCTACGCGGCCGGTTCCTGGGGCCCGGCGGAATCCTTCGCGCTGCTGGCGCGCGACGGCTTCGCCTGGGTGGAATGAGCTGGAAGCCCGAATCAAGAGCTCGCATTAAAAGCCGATAATGAAGCGTGCGCCCCTGCCGACCGGCGGGGCGTAGCGCACGGTGCCGCCGTTGGCGTGCACCAGGTGGCGGGCCATCGCCAGGCCGATGCCGCCGCCCTGCGCCTTGGTCGTGAAGAAGGGCGTGACGATGTGGCGGCAAGGTCCTCGGGCACGCCCGGCCTTCGCCCTGCGCGAATGAGCGCAAAGGGCCGGGAAACCTGTCTCCCGGCCCCCTTGCCTTCAGTCGAGCTTCAGCTCGATGCCTTCCTCCAGCACCTTGCCTTTGCGGTCGTAGAATCCGACCATGAGCTTCTTCGCCAGCGGATCGACGTCGAAGCGGGCGAAGTTGTCGGTGCGGTGGATGCGGGACCTCGGCTTCAGGGCCCAGATTCCGCCGTCGGTGCGGATCGGCGTGCTGACATCGATCTGTCCCGACAGCGCGTGGGGCAGCGCCCAGAACAGCGGCGACGACACGATCTGGTGAACCTTGACGTCTTCCAGTTCGGCGGTGCAGGCGAAGGAGCAATGCACGTCGCCGGAGACGAACACGATGTTGCGCAGCTGCTTTTGCTGGATCGCCTGCAGGATCGCGTTGCGCTGCACCTCGAAGCCGCTCCACTTGTCCTCGCTCTCGTTGGGCAGCACCGACAGGAAGGGCACCGCCGAGACGACGATCTTGATCCGCCCTTCCCCTTGCCCCCGCGCCAGCCAGCGCAGCAGTTGCTTCATTTGCTCAGGTCCCAGGATCTGCGGCGGCGACGAGCCCAGGACCCGCTCGGTGCGGGTATCCATCACGAAGAAGTCGCACTTCCCGTTCGAGAATTCGTACCAGAGCTTCTTCGGAATGCCGACGATGCGGCGGTCGTCGACGTCGAACACCGGGCTGTGGCTGGCCTGGTAGACCTGGTAGGCATGGGTCGCCGCCTTGAACTTGTCGGCGGCGCGCGGCGAAGTCGCTCCTTGCGGCCAGTTGTTCTCGATCTCGTGGTCGTCCAGCATCATGTAGGTGGGCACCGTGTTGAGGAGCCGCCTGAAGAAAGGCTGGGCGAACACGCGCCGGTAGCGCTTGAAGAACTCCTCGACCGTGTCGTCCGCGCCGAAGGGGCCGAGGTCGTCGGCATAGATCTGGTCGCCGATCAGCAGCAGCCCGTGCAGGCGCCGCTTGTCGTGGGCCGCACGGATCGCGTCATAGATCTTGTCGCCGCGCTCGTCGAACACCAGGCCGCCGAACATCGTCAACAGGTAGCGGCAGGAGCCTGCCACGAAGGAACGGACGTCGTCGTCGGCCGGCTGCGTCCGGAAGGTGTAGATCCGGTCCCCGGGCCAGACAAGCTGCCCGGCCACCATGTCGGTGGCCGGTCCCAGCTGGGCTTCGCCTTCGAAGCAGACGATCTGGTAGTCGTAGCCGGTGTCGGGCGCAAGATCTTCCAGGACAAACACGGCGGTGCCGTCGAAATACGGCTCCAGCTTCATCACGAACGGATGCGACCACCCGCCCGCGCCGTTGCGGTAGCGGATGGCGGCGGTGCACGGCAGGACCCGCACCTGGTCTTCGATCAGAACATTCCCCCGGACCCAGATGCGGGCGGCGCTGGAGGTGGTGTGGCCGACGATCGGCCCGACAGTTGGTTCGAACTGGTTCATAGTCCCTCGTTGTTGGCGTCTTGGCGCATTGTTGGCGCGGCGCGTGCAAGGTGCCCGCCGCGCTTATTGAGGCGCAGCAATATTCGTACCAAGAATCATTGCTCGTTTGGAATCAAACGCTTGCACGAGCCATGGTGTGAGGGCGGACCGGCGCTGCAAAAAATCCCGACATGCCGGACAGCCGATGCGTGGAAAGGATCCGGCAAATTCAGCCCGCCTTGCCTGCCCGCGCCGGGTCGGAGGCCGATGCCGCATGCATGATGGGGCCGGGGATCACCCTGCTCGGCGCCGGCGCAGTATCCAGGCGTACAGGCCGGCATTGACGGCCAGCACCGCACCTGCCAGGACGAACTGGCTGGCGCGGCCCAGGCCTGGGGGATAGATGAGGGAGAGCAGGTAATGCTCGATGAAACCGCCGCTGTAGCCGGATTCGCCGGCCGCGTGCCTCAGTGCATTTTCGACATAGGTCAGCGGGCAGACCGCGCCGCTTGCCTCGATGCCGAAGCCCCACACGGCCGCGAGCAGGTGCGCGGGCATCAGGCCGCGGCGGCGCGCCACCAGCAAGGCGCCGAACACGACGAACAGGATGAAGCCGAGGTGCAGCAAGAGCACGGCATCGGCCAGGATGCGGTACAGCATGGCGGCGAGGTGTGTGTTGGCTGGGTGTATCCTACACCCGCCCTGCCCCGCCTGCGCCGGATTGCCGTCTTTGGCGCAGCGCAAGGCCGGGCGCCGTTCGATGCATGCACGGTTGGAAGCGCGCGCGAGTTGGCGTAGAGTCTTGTGGTTCCGAACCCGACGAGGCTCCCCCATGTATACGAACGAGTGGACTACAGGCAACTGGAACACCTGGCATGCCTTTGGGGCGCAAGCCCTGCAGCAGATGGACCGCAGCCGCCAGGCGCGCGGCAGGATGCTGGAACGCGCCGGCTACGGCCCGCAAGAAACGGCTTCCGTCGTCCTCCATGCCGAAACCGGACTCAGGGTACTGCGCTACGGCGAGGCCGGCGCGGGCCCGGCCGTCCTGCTGGTGCCGGCCCCGATCAAGCGTTCCTATATCTGGGACCTGGCGCCCCAGGTCAGCGTGGTCCGGCGCTGGCTGGAGCAGGGCTACCGCGTCTACCTGGCCCAGTGGCTGCCGGTGCCTGACGAGAGCGAGCATTTCGGCCTGGACGACTACGGCGAGCGCCTGCTGGATGTCTGCCGCCGGGTGGCCGCCGCCGACAGCGGCGAGCAGCGCATGGCGGTGGCGGGGCATTCGCTGGGCGGCATCCTGGCCGCGATCTACAGTTGCATGCACCCGGAACACGTGAGCGCCACCATCCTGCTGGAGTCGCCGCTGCATGTCGAGGCCAGGTCCTGCTGCTTCACTCCGCTGGTCAAGGCCACGCCGCATGCGCGCCAGGTCGCCGGCGCCTTCCGCCAGGTGCCCGGCGTGTTCCTGAACATGATGAGCGCCATCGCCGAGCCCCAGGCCTTCCAGTACGAGCGCATCATGGACCGCTGGCTGTCGCTGGCCAATCCGGCGGCGCTGGCCAATCACATGCGGGTGGAGCGCTGGACGCACGACGAGTTTCCGCTCCCCGGGCGGCTGTTCACGGACATCGTCGAGGAGATCTACCGCAATGACGCCTTCATGCAGGGGCGGCTGGACATCGGCGGGCGCCGTATCGGGCCGGGCGATTTGCGGGCGCCGCTGGCCTGCGTGGCCGACCCGCGCAGCAAGCTGATTCCGCTGCAGGCCATGGCGGCCTTCCACGACGCCGCCGCCAGCGAACGCAAGCTGCTGCTGCGCTACGAAGGCGATGTGGGCGTCAACCTGCAGCACGTGGGGGTGCTGGTGGGGGCCAATGCCCACGCGCGCATCTGGCCGGCGCTGTTCGACTGGCTCGGGACGCTCCAGCAAGCCTGAGCTTGCCTTACAAGGCGGGCGGGAGAGGCAAAGGATATTTGCACAGGATGCTTTCCGTGCAAATATCCTGTGCAAGGACGCGCGCCTGATCCGCGTGGACGTGGCAGTGAATCCAGCGGCTCGGGCACGCCGGCGGGCCCTACGCTGCCGGGCACGAGGAAATCGGCCTTCACGGGCGCTCGCCTGCCCGGGTCGCGCCCGATCGCCCGCGTATGCCCGATGGGAGGAGCGGCTGCGGGCCGCCGCGGCTATACTGACCCGCACCGATCCACCACGACGCCTTCTTCCATCCATGTCCTTACCTGCTCCCGGCCGCATCGTCTGCTTTGGCGAAATGCTGCTGCGCCTGTCCCCGCCCGCCGGCCGCCTGCTGCCGCAAGCCTCCACCCTCGACATGTGCGCCGGCGGCGCCGAAGCCAATGTAGCCGTCTCGCTCGCCCGCCTGGGGCATGCGGCGGCAATGGTCAGCACCTTGCCCGATAATGACCTGGGCGAAATTGCCGCCGGCGCCTTGCGCATGCATGGGGTGGACACCGCCGGCGTGCGGCGCGAGGCGGGCCGCATGGGCCTGTATTTCCTGACGCCCGGCGCGGTGCTGCGCCCGTCCGAGATCGTCTACGACCGCGCAGGGTCCGCCTTTGCGAACGCCGATCCCTCCGGCTACGACTGGGATGCGCTGCTCTCCGGCGCCAGCTGGCTGCACGTATCGGGCATTTCGCCCGCCGTCGGCGGGCGGCCGGCGCAGGCGGTGCTGGAGGCGATGCGCGCGGCGCGCAGGCTGGGCGTGCGCGTGTCCTTCGACGGCAACTACCGCGCCTCGCTCTGGGCCGCGCGCGGGACCGCCGGGGCCGACGCCCTGCGCGCACTGATGGCGCTGGCCGACCTCGCCTTCGCGAACGGCCGCGACTTCGCGCTGCTGCTGGGCCGCCCGGAGCTGGCCCAGCCGGAGCGCGAGGACGAAGCGGTGGCCGCTGCCTTCGCCGCCTTCCCGCACCTGGCCGGCATCGCCTACACCCGGCGCCGCGAGCTGACGGTCCAGCAGCACGAATTGCGGGCCTGCCTGCGCACGCGCGAACACGGCGCCGAAGCCGGTCCCTGCCGGCTGCACGAGATCGTCGACCGCATCGGCACCGGCGACGCCTTCGCCGCCGGTATTCTCGACGGCCTGCTGCGCGGCGCCGGCCCCGAGGAGACCGCCGGCTTCGGCCTGGCCGCTGCGGCGGCCAAGCATTCGATCGCCGGCGACTTCAACCTCGCATCGCGCGAACAGATCGCGCTGTCCGCCGGCGGCTCGCTCGCGCCAAGGCGCTAGGGCCGCGCTAGCGCCGCACCGGCAGCGTGGTGCCCAGTCGTATCGCATCCGACGCTTCGCCGACCAGCAGCCTGACCGGCGCCTCTTCCACCTCCATGGCCTTGCGCCCGGCGTTCCAGTAGGCCAGGCGGCTCGCCTGCAGCGGGATGCGCACGGTGCGCGTCTCTCCGGGCCGCAGGCTGACGCGCTGGAAGCCAACCAGGGCCTGGCGCGGACGCGCTACCCGCGACTTCGGGAAAGCGGCGTACAGCTGCACCACGCTGTCGCCTTCCACGGTGCCCGTGTTGCTCACATCGACCTCGACCTTGACCGCGCCGTCCGGCGCGAGGCTGGCCGCGTCCACCTTCAGCCTTGCGTACTTGAAGCTGGTATAGCTCAGCCCATGCCCGAAGGCGAACAGCGGTTTTTCCTTCGCATACAGGTAGGTGCGTCCCTTGCGGATGTCGTAGTCCATCATCGGCGGCAGCTGCGCCATCGACGCCGGCCAGGTGGCGACCAGCTTGCCTCCCGGGTTGTAGTCGCCGAACAGCACCTTGGCCAGCGCGGCGCCCTGGTCCTGGGAGGAATGGGCCATCTGCAGGATCGCCGGCACATGCTGCTTCGACCAGTTGATCGTGTAGGGGAAGCTGGACATCAAGACCATCACGGTGCGCGGATTGGCGGCCACGACCTTCCTGACCAGTGCTTCCTGGGCCAGCGCCAGGGTCTCGCGGTCGCGTCCCTCGCGCCCGTCGCCCGGATCGGCGCAGGGCTTGGTGCCGTTGTCGGTCCAGTCGGTCGCCATGTTCGGGCCGCAGGTCGGGTCGTTGCCGACAAAGACGACCGCCACGTCCGATTCGCGCGCGGCCTTGACGGCGGCATCGTCCGTATTGTCCACCGCATGCCGCACCCTCACCTGCGGCCCGACCGCCGCCCTGATGCCGTCCAGGGCCGTCACCTTGTGCGGCGGGATGCCGCCATACCAGTCCCAGTGCACGCTGTCGGCGTGCGGCCCGATCACCGCAATGCTCTTGATGTGCCGCTTCGACAGCGGCAGGGTGGCCCGCGCGTTCTTCATCAGGACGATGGATTCAAGCGCCATCCGCAGCGATACCGCCTTGTGCTCTTCGCTCAGCCAGGGCTCCGGGCCGTCCTTGATGGCCGCATAAGGATTGCCCTCGGGCGGGTCAACCAGGCCCAGCCGCAAGCTGACCCGGAACTTGCGCGCCAGGGCCGCGTCGAGATCCGCTTCGGCGATCGTCCCGTCCTTGAGCGCGGCGCGCAGCTCGTCCTTGTAGGTGTCCAGGTACTGGTTGATGCCGCTCTTCAGCACCGCCACCGCGGCTTCCTTCTGGCTCGGGTAGATCTTGTACCACTTGACCAGGTTGCCGACCGCGCCGCCGTCGCTCGACAGCACCTCCACGCCCCACTTGCCGATCACGGTGTCCCTGAGGATGGGATGCAGGTGCATGGGGGTGCCGTTCCAGGCGTTATACGCGGCCATCACGCCGCGCGCGCCTCCCTCCTCGAAGCTCATGCGGAAAGGGACCGCATAGTATTCCCAGAACAGGCGCTCGTCGAAGTCCGACGAGGAGTTCGAGCGCCCGTTCTCGTTGCTGTTGGCGAGGAAGTGCTTGAGCAGGGCGGCGCCGCGCCAGTAGCGCGGATGGTCGCCCTGCAGGCCGCGGGTGAAGGCCACCGCCATGGTCCCGGCCAGGAAAGGATCCTCGCTATAGACCTCCTCGCCGCGACCCCAGCGCGGATCGCGCGCCAGGTCGGCTTGCGGGCCCCACTGCATCAGCATCGGCTGGTCGGTGGCCGCGCTCTGGGTGATGTAGCGCGCCTCGGTCGACTGGACCTCGGCCGCCTGGCGCACCAGCTCGGGATTCCAGCTCGCGCCCATCCCCGGCGGCTGCGGGAACTGGGTGGTGGTAATGGGCTTGCGGCCCTTCTTCGGGTCGCCGCGCCGCACGATGCCGTGGATGCCCTCGGTGCTGCCGAAGCTGGGGATGCCCAGGCGCGGCACGCCCGAGTTGGTCGACAGGGCCTCGATCTTCTCGTCCGCCGTCATCAGCGACAGGATATTGGCGATGCGCGACTCGGCCGGCCGGGACGGATCCTGGAACGGATGGCCCGCCGCCGCCGGGCCGCCGGCCAGCAGCGCACCGACCATGAGCATCCTTGCTGCTATTGCAATTTTACTTCTTATCATTGGCATCTCCTCCGTGACGCCGCCTGCCGGGACAGCGGCGGCCGGAAAATGATAGCGTTAACTTTCGCTTCATGGGTATAACATGCGCTTAACATTTTCGCTGCGCCGCAGCAAGCGCGCGCCGTCCCCGCGCGGCTCCCGCTAAGATCCGAATCGCACTGAGGCGGGAAGGCGGCGCCAGGCGCGCTCTTCCCGATGCGCATCTTCTTTGCGCCTTTTCCCTATGTTCAACTGCGCGGCGCCGCGTGCCCGGCGCCGGCGAACCACTGAGCGCCCCACATGGATGCCCTGGAAGCGGAACGCCCTGCGCCGGCCCCACGCGGATCCCCTCCCGGATCGCAACCGCGGCCGATGATCGGCCTGCGCGAGGCCATGGCCGTGATCGTCGGCGTCGTCATCGGGGCGGGCATCTTCAAGTCGCCCTCCATCGTCGCCAGCCTCAGCGGCACGCCCGGCACCATGCTCGTGCTCTGGGTGCTGGGCGGCGCGATTTCCCTGGTCGGGGCGCTGTGCTATGCCGAGCTGGCCACCGCCTATCCCCATGCGGGCGGCGATTACCACTACCTCCGGCGCGCCTTCGGCCGCTCGCTGGCCTTCCTCTTCGGCTGGGCGCGCTTCGCCGTGATCACCACCGGCTCGATCGCCCTGCTCGGCTTCGTGTTCGGCGACTACATGCAGCAGGCCGTTCCGCTCGGCTTCCTTCCCGCCGGATGGGGGAGCACCGCCTATGCCTGCGCCGTCATCGTGCTGCTGTCGGCGCTCAACCTGCGCGGCATCCGCAGCGGCGCCGGAGCCCAGACCCTGCTGACGCTGGCCGAGATCGGCGGCCTGCTCCTGATCGCGGCCGCGGCCGCCTTCCTGGCCGATCCCGCGCCCCCTGTCCAGCCGCCGCAGGCGCCGGGTCCTCCCGCGCTCGGGCTGGCCATGGTCTTCGTCCTGCTGACCTACGGCGGCTGGAACGAGGCCGCCTACATCAGCGCCGAGATCCGCGGCGGGCCGGGCAGGATGGTCAAGGCCCTGGTCCTGTCGATCATCGTCATCACCAGCCTCTACCTGCTGGTCAGCTGGGCCTACTGGGCGGTGCTCGGGATGGAGGGCATGGCGGCCTCCGAAGCGGTGGCGGCGGACGTGATGCTGCGCGCCTTCGGGCCGGCGGGCGAAAAGCTGATCTCGCTGCTGGTCGCCGTGTCCGCCCTCACCTCGATCAACGCCACCATGATCGTCGGCGCACGCACCGGCTACGCGATGGGCTGCGACTGGCGCACCCTCGGCCGCCTCGGATGCTGGGACGGCGACCGCGGCACGCCGCATGTGGCGATGGCCCTGCAGTGCGCGGCGGCGCTGGTGCTGGTCGGCGTCGGCGCGGCCCTGGGCAGCGGCTTCAAGTCCATGGTCGAATTCACCGCGCCGGTCTTCTGGCTGTTCTTCCTGCTCACCGGCGTGTCGCTGTTCGTGCTGCGCCGGCGCGAGCCGCGCACCGCCCGGCCCTACCGGGTGCCGCTCTACCCCTTCCTGCCGCTGCTGTTCTGCGCCACCTGCGCCTACATGCTGTGGTCCAGCCTGTCGTACGTGAGCAGCCAGACCCTGGGCGGCCTGAACGCCGCCTGGATCGGCGTCGCCGTCCTCGCCTTCGGCCTGGTCCTGCTGCTGGTGCTGCACCGGCGCAGCGAAAACCACGCTCCCCCGCCTTCCTAACCGCCATCAGGAGACGATGCCATGAACCTGCAAGCACGACGCCGTACCCTCCTCTTTTGCGCAACCTCCGCGGCCAGCCTGCTGCTGCCTGCCGTCCGGGCGCTGGCCCAGACGGCCGCCGTCCCCGCGCGCCGGCTCGATGTGCCCTATGTGCCCACCCCGCAAAGCGTGGTCGACAAGATGCTCGACCTGGCCCAGGTCGGCAAGAAGGACGTGCTGTACGACCTCGGCTGCGGCGACGGCCGCATCGTGGTCACCGCGGCGAAGGAGCGCGGCGCGCGCGGCACCGGCATCGACCTCGACCCCGCCAGGATCGCCGAAGCGAAGGAGAACGCGAAGCGGGCCGGCGTCGAGGACCGCGCCCGCTTCCGGGTCGGCGACCTTTTCGAGACCGACTTCTCGGAAGCCACCGTGGTGACCCTCTACCTGCTGCCGACGATTAACGCCAAGCTGCGCCCGCAGTTGTGGAAACAGCTCAAGGTCGGCACCCGCGTGGTGTCGCATGCCTTCGACATGGGCCCCGAGTGGCCGCCCGAGAAGACGGCCGACGTCGAAGGACGCAAGATCTATTACTGGACCATCCGCGACACCCAGAAGCGCGAAGCCGCCGCCTGACCCATCCCGCACGCTGCGCGCCCGCCACCCGTTCCTGCCGCCGCCGCGTTACCATGTCGGATCGACCGGCCGGCGGCGCGCCTCCGCGCCCGGTCTTCCCATCACATGCAAAGGCAGGAATCCGTGTTCGCAGTACTTTCTCTCGACATGGGGGCGGCAATGAAGACCCTCGTGCTCACCCTCGACCTCATCGGGACCTTCGTGTTCGCCCTCAGCGGCGCCACCGCCGGCGCCCGCCGCCGCCTGGACATCTTCGGCGTGCTGGTGCTGTCTTTCGTGGCCGCCAATTCCGGCGGCATCGTGCGCGACGTCCTGATCGGGGCCACCCCGCCGGCCGCGATCAGCGACTGGCGCTACCTCGCGGTGTCGATGCTGGCCGGGGTCGCGATCTTTTTCTGGTACCCGGTCATCAAGCGGATGGAGAACGCCGTCCTGCTGTTCGACGGCGCCGGGCTGGCCCTGTTCTGCGTGGCCGGCGCCCAGAAGGCCCTGGTGTTCGGCCTCGAGCCCGTGATGGCGGCGCTGCTCGGCATGCTCACCGGGATCGGCGGCGGCGTGGCGCGAGACGTCCTGCTGTCCAACGTGCCCGCCGTGTTCCGCTCCGATATCTATGCGGTGGCGGCGCTGGCCGGCGCGTCCGTGGTGGTGATCGGCGACGCGCTGCAGCTGCCCACCACCCCGACCGCCTGCGCCGGAGCGGCGCTGTGCTTCGGTCTGCGCCTGGCGGCCATCCGCTACGGCTGGCACCTGCCGACGGCGCGCACGCCGGACGCGGACCAGAACGACGGCGCCGGCAACCAGGAACGCTAGCCTGTCAAACCCCGCGGCCCCGGCGCGCCGCTGCACCGGGCTATACGGCCTCGAACCCGGGCGACAGCGATTCCGGTGTGTCCAGGTGATACCGGTTGCGCCCCGCGCGCTTGGCCGCGTACAAGGCCTCGTCGGCGGCGTTCAGGATCCGTTTCGGGTCGGTCTGGTCCCAGTGCGCCGCCGCCACGCCCATCGACGTGGTCACGGACAGCTGGCGGCCGCCGATGTCGAAGGGCGCGTGCATTGCCTGCACCACCTTGGCCGCGGCCACCTCCAGGCCCTGGGCCGGATCGGCGAATTCGAAGATGATGACGAATTCGTCGCCCGCCAGCCGGAACACGGCGTCGGTGGCGCGCACCGCCCTGGTCAGGCGGCCGGCGAATTCCTTGAGCACCAGGTCGCCGGCTTCGTGGCCCCAGGTGTCGTTGATGCGCTTGAAATGATCGATGTCGAGGAAGGCCACCGACAGGGTGCCGCGCGTGCGCTTGACGCGCTCATAGGCGCCCTGCAGCGCCTCGTCCAGGCTGCGCCGGTTGCGCAGGCCGGTGAGCGCATCGGTCAGCGCCATCCGCGCGAGTTCCGCTTCGGCCGCGCGCCGCCTGAGCGAGAGCGAGTGGAAGGCCCGTGACAGCGCGCCGATCTCGTCCTGGCGCTTGAGGTCGAAGGCGTCGATGCCGCGCTGGCCCAGCTCCACCTCGGCCACCGCCTGGCGCAGCTGGTGCAGCGGATTGAGGACCAGGCGCAGCAGGTACCAGCCGGCCAGGCCGGCCAGAAGCGCCACCACGGCGGCGTCGACCCAGGCCGTTTCCCGCGCGAGGTGGATGCCGCGGAACGCTTCCTCCGTCGGGTACACCGAACCGATGATCCATCCGGTTTCCCGCATCCGCTTGTAGGTCAGGATCGCCGGCGTCCCGTTCTTGGAACGGGCCTGGGTCCAGCCTTCCCAACCGCCCAGGGCCTTGAGCGTCGCGGGAACCGGCGTGCGGGCCTCGTTGCGCACATTGCGCAGCAGGCGCGCGGCCTCGGGGTGGTGCAGGATCATGCCGTCCGCGGTCAGCGCGAACAGGTAGCCGTGCTCGCCCGGGTTCAGGTTCCTGATCTTGGCGAAGAAGCTGGAATGGTCGAGGTGGATGCTGCCGCCGAGGATCGCCACGACCCGGCCTTGCGCGTCGAGGACCGGCTCGGTGATCACCACCAGGGGCTTGTTGGTGAGCTTGCTGACGACCGGTTCCGAGATCACACCCTTGCGCTGCACAAGCGTCGCCTTGAAATAGCGCCGGTCGTCGAAGCGCTGTTCGCCCAGGGCCGGCTTGCCGTTCCTGAGCACGCCCGCCACCAGGCGCCCGGACCGGTCGAGCACGACCACACTGTCGAATTGCGCGCGCAAGGCGGCGTGGCGCTCCAGTTGGCCCTGCATGCCGTCCGCGGCTGGCGTGCCGGCGCCGCCCATGCCTTCCGCCACCGTGCGCAGCAGCAGCCGCTTGCTGTCGATGTCCGCCGCCAGGTGCTCGGCGGCGGCCGACAGCAGGGAAAACTGCTGGGAGCCGATATTGTCGCGCCCCTCCTGCTCCACGACGGACAAGGCGATGCCGGCCACCAGCGCACAGGCCGAGAGCACCAGCATGATCAGGATGCACGTGAGACGGCCGCGCAGGCTTGCGAGGGTATGGAAGGTATTCAAGGGGCGGGCAGCGAGCGGGCGGCGTGGAAATAAGGTATTAGTTGCATGAAATATATTTTACCTTATTGCAACGGTAGTTGCGCACCGACGCAGCTCCGCGGCCGGCGGCTCAGGTCGCCCTTGCTCCGGACGATGGGCCGCGCGCATGCAGCAGGTGCTCGAAGGAGCCCGCCGGCATGGGATGATGGAAAAAGAAGCCCTGCCCGAAGTCGCATCCCGCGCCGCGCAGCAGTTCGGCCTCGTGTTCGTCGCCGATGCCTTCGGAAATGACGCGCATGCCAAGGGTATGCGCCATCGCGATGATGGTCTTGCACAAGGCCAGCTGCCGGCTCCCCTTGCGCATGTTGCCCACGAAGGCGCGGTCGATCTTGAGGAACTCGAACTGGTATTGCTGGAGGTAGGACAGCGAGGAGTATCCGGTCCCGAAATCGTCCAGGGCCAGCGCCATGCCGTGCTCCTCCACTTCGCGCAGCCTGTCCTCGACGGTCCGGTCGTGCTGCAGCAGCGAGCCCTCGGTGACCTCGACCACGATGGTGTGGCGCGGCAGGCCCTGGGCCTCCAGGAAGGCCATGCAGCGCGCAAAACTGGCGCCGCCCTTGCTGATCTGGAGCGGCGAGACGTTGACGCTGACCTGGATCGGCTGCCCCTGCTCCAGCACCCAGCGCACGGTGTCGCTCACCGCCGTGCGGAACACCCATTCGCCGATCTCGAAGATCAGGCCCGTCTCCTCGGCCAGCGGGATGAATTCGACCGGACTGATCCAGCCGCGCCCGGGATGGCGCCAGCGCAGCAGGGCTTCGGCCTTGACGATCCTGCCGCTGTCCAGTTCGACGATCGGCTGGTAATGCACCTGCAGCTCGCCGCGCTCGATCGCCAGGCGCAGCTCGTCGCTCATCCTGCGCCGGTCCTGGGCCCGTTCCTGCATCGCCGGCGAGAAGTAGGCGAAGCGGTTCCTGCCCAGATGCTTGGCCGCATACATCGCCTGGTCGGCGTGCTTCAGCAGGCTGTCGGCATCGCCGGCGTCGCCCGGGAAGTGGGTGATGCCGATGCTGGCCGACAGGTGCAGGGTTTCGCTGTCGATGTGGAAGGGAGCCGACATCGCGGCGACGATGTCGTGCGCGACGCGCTCGATCACGTGCGGGTCTTCGTTGTCGAGGTTGTGCATGTCCACCAGCAGCACGGTGAACTCGTCGCCGCCCAGGCGCGCCACGGTGTCGGTGTCGCGGGTGCAGCGCAGCAGGCGCCGCGCCGCTTCCTTCAGGAGCTGGTCCCCGACCGGGTGGCCGAGCGTGTCGTTGACCTCCTTGAACTGGTCGAGGTCGATGTACAGCAGCGAGAACGCCGGATGCTCGCCGCGGTGCGTGTGCCGGATCGCGTGGCGCAGGCGGTCCATGAACAGGTGGCGGTTGGGCAGGCCGGTCAGGCTGTCGTAATTGGCCTGGCGCCAGAGCAGCTCCTCGTCCTTCTTGGCCCGCGTGATGTCGCTGGCGATCTCGATGTAATGGCTCACCGCGCCGCTGGGATTCCTGACGGCGGTCACCGAGCGAAGTTCGGCGATCAGGTGGCCGTCACGGTGCCGGCTCCACAATTCGCCCTTCCAGTGCCCGTTCGCCGCCACCTCGGTGCGCAGGGACTCATCGTGGAATTCGCGCTCCGTTCCGGCGCTGTAGAAGTCGGCGGTACGGCCGATGATCTCGGCCTCGCGGTAGCCGCGCATGTGCGTGAATCCCGGGTTGATCATCACGATGCGTCCCAGCGCGTCCGAGATGGCGATCGCGTCGCTGCTGTGCGCGAACACCAGCGAGGCGCGCTCCATCGCCTCTTCCGCTTCCTTCTGGGGCGTGATGTCGGAAATGGCGCCGAACACCCTGGTCACGCGCCCTTCGCCGTCGAGCAGGGCGCGTCCCTGGCAGCGCACCCAGACCCAATGCCCGTAGAGGTGGCGGATGCGCAGTTCGACCGCGAACGTCGGCAGCATCCCGGCGCGCACCTGCGCCAGCGTCGCCGCCGCGGCGGCGCGGTCTTCGGGGTGCACCAGGCGCTCGAGCGTGGCCGTCTTGAGGTCGACCGTCTGGGCGACCAGTCCCAGGATTTGCCGGCATTGCTCGGACAGGTGGACTTGCCGCGTCTGCGCATGCCAGTCGAAGGAGCCCGAACCCGATGCCTCCAGCGCCAGCCGGGAGCGTTCTTCCAGCTCGGCCAGGTGCTGCTGGGCCTGGTAACGCTCGGTAATGTCATGCACGGTGCCGATCAGGGTGGCGACACCCCCGTCGGCCGAAGGCAGCGGCGTGACCGTCACCTCCCCCACCTTGGTGCCGGTCGGATAATTCGATACCTCGTCCCAATGCACGCTTTCGCCCGTCTCGATGGCGCGCCGGTATTTGGAGCGCACCAGCTCGATCGATTCGGGCGGGATCACTTCGTCGACCGGTTTCCCGACCACCGCCTCCGGCGGCATCCCCGTGGTCGCCTCGAAGGCCGCGTTGACGTAGATGAAGCGGTATTGCTCCGGCTGGCAAACCTCGAGCACGAAGATGACGTCGCGGATGCGATGCTGCAGGAAGGAAAAGACGCGGCCCTCGACGTCGTCCTCGAGGCCGAGCGTGTCCAGCACCGTCTTGATCGACTGGTGGGCGGACTGGTGGCCATCGTGCGGACCGTCGGCGGCTGGCGTAGTCATCGGCTCGTCTCGAGGAGGGGTGGGGCGGGCCGGCCGGGCCGTGCCTCGGCCCATCGCGGCGATTATAGTAGGCCCGCCGTCCAGGCAGCTCAGTTGAAGCGGCCCGCGCGGCCCCCGATGCTGTAGCGGCCGGCGCCCAGCAGCGCCACCGCCAGCGCGGCGCCCAGGTACATGCCCTGCAGTTCGAGCGCCCAGCCGCCGGTATTCGACAAGGTGAAGAATTCCTTGGTATGCACCAGCAACAGCGCGACCACCATGTTGACGGCCACCACCAGCGCCGCCAGGCGCGTATAGACCCCCACCAGGATCATCAGCGGGGCGAGGACTTCGCCGATGTAGACCCCATAGGCGAACACGGCCGGCAGCCCGGCCTTCTCCAGCATGCCGCCGATGAAGCCGACGCCGCCGCCCAGCTTCGACAGGCCGTGGAACAGGATCAGGAGCGCGAGCACGGCGCGCAGCAGGAGCTTGCCGTAGTCGTCGGTCGCGGTGGGTGTGCTCACGCTGGCGCTTGCTGCAGCGCTGGTGCTCGTGCTCGTGCTGGTGGTATCCATGCCGGCCTCCTCTGCCTGAATGCGTTCTTTTCGATTGTCGCCCTTGGATCGCCTGCCGCGGGTTTTGTTATGCTGTCGGCAAGCGATTACATGGAGACACTATGCACCCAAGCCTGAGCTATGTCCACGGAGCGCACGATCTTCCCCTCATCGGTGAGACCATCGGCCCCTTCCTGTCGCGCATCGCCGGGCGCTACCCCGCCAACGAGGCGCTGGTGGTTCCCCACCAGGGGGTGCGCTGGACCTATGCCCAGTTCGACGACAGGGTGACGGCGCTGGCGGCCGGGCTGTTGGCCCTGGGGCTGGAACCCGGCGACCGGGTCGGCATCTGGTCGCCCAACTGCGCCGAATGGGTGCTGGTCCAGTTCGCCACCGCCCGCGCCGGCCTGATCCTGGTGAACATCAACCCGGCCTACCGCCGCGCGGAGCTCGAGTACGTGCTCGGCAAGGTCGAGTGCGCCTGCCTGATCCTGGCGCCGGCCTTCAAGTCGAGCGACTACCTCGCCATGCTGCAGGACGTGGTCCCGGAAATCCGCGCCAGCGCACCGGGTCGGCTGCACGCCGCGCGCCTGCCCCGGCTGCGCCATGTGATCCGGCTCGGCACGGGCGAGACCCCCGGCATGCTGGGCTTCGACAGCCTGCTGGCCTCCCCGGACGCCGGCCAGCGCGAGCGCCTGGCAGCCATCGAGGCGGGACTGCAGTTCGACCAGGCCGTCAACATCCAGTTCACCTCGGGCACCACCGGCGCGCCCAAGGGCGCCACCCTCACCCACCACAACATCCTGAACAACGGCTTCTTCGTCGGCGAGGCGATGAAGCTCACGAGCCGGGACCGGCTGTGCATCCCGGTGCCGCTCTACCACTGCTTCGGCATGGTGCTCGGCAACCTTGCCTGCGTGACCCACGGCGCCGCCATGGTCTTCCCCGGCGAGAGTTTCGAACCGGGCGCGGTGCTGGCCACCGTGCAGGCGGAACGCTGCACCGGCCTGCACGGCGTCCCGACCATGTTCATCGCCCTGCTCGACCACCCCGGGTTTGGCCGCTACGACCTGTCGACCTTACGCACCGGCATCATGGCCGGCTCGCCCTGCCCGGCCGAGGTGATGAGCCGGGTGATCGGCAAGATGCACATGGCCCAGATCACCATCGCCTACGGCATGACCGAAACCTCGCCCGTGAGCTTCCAGAGTTCGGTGGACGATCCGGTGCCGCTGCGCGTCTCCACCATCGGCCGCGTCCATCCCCACCTCGAGGTCAAGATCGTGGATGCCGACGGCAGGATCGTGCCGCGCGGCGTCAAGGGCGAACTGCTGACCCGCGGCTATTCCGTCATGCTCGGCTACTGGGGCGACGAGGAAAAGACCCGCGAGACCATCGACGCCGCCGGCTGGCTGCATACCGGCGACCTCGCCGTGATCGACGAGCAGGGCTTCGCCGCCATCGTCGGGCGCGCCAAGGACATGGTGATCCGCGGCGGCGAGAACATCTATCCGCGCGAGGTCGAGGAATTCCTGTACCGCCATCCCAAGGTGCTGGACGTGCAGTGCGTCGGGGTGCCCGACCCGAAGTACGGCGAGGAACTGTGCGCCTGCATCGTCCTGCGCCCGGGCGTGCAGGCCGATGCCGAGGAGATCCGCCAGTTCTGCCAGGGCCAGATCGCCCACTACAAGATCCCGCGCTATATCCGCTTCGTCGAAGGATTCCCCATGACCGTAACGGGAAAGATCCAGAAATACCTGCTGCGCGAACAGGTGACGACCGACCTGGGCCTGGCCGGCTGAAGGCCTATTCCAGGACGCGCCGGCGCGATTCCACATCGACATTCAGGATCGCCAGCGCGCCCAGCGCCAGGAAGCCGGCCAGCATGGCCAGCGCCAGCGTGAAATGGGTCGCCATCACGGGCGCCACCAGGGCCGGCGCGAACAGCCCGCCGAAGCGGGCCACTGCGCCGGCCATGCCCATGCCGCTGGCGCGCAGTTCGGTCGGGTAGACCTCCGGCGTGAAGGCATACAGGGCGCCCCAGGTGCCCAGCAGCGCAAAGCTCATCAAGAGGGTCGAGCCGACGACCACCGCGGTAGTGCTGCCCAGGCTGTAGCACATGCAGCCCGCGGCGCTCAGCAGCAGGAAGCCGACCAGGGTCGGCTTGCGGCCCCAGCGCTCCACGCCATAGGCCGCCAAGGCGAAGCCGGGCAACTGTACCAGCGCCAGCACGATCAGGAATTCCTGGCCGCGCATGAAACCGAAACCCTCGGCGCCCAGCTTGACCGGCAGGTAGACGAACACGCCATAGTAGGCGATCGAGATCAGGCCCCAGGCCAGGCACAGCGACAGGCTGCGCCGGCGCAGCTGTGCCGAGAACAGCGCCGACAGCGGCTGCTTGTCCGCCACCGCCGCATCCAGCACCGGGATCGCCACCTGGCGCCCGTTGGCGCTGGCCACCCGCTGCAGCACCGCGCGCGCCTGCTCCGCCCGGCCGCGGCGCTGCAGGTACATCGGCGACTCCGGCACGTAGAGGCGCAGGACGACCCCGACCAGGGCCGGCAAACCGGTGACGAGGAAGATCACACGCCAGGCGTCCGGTCCCCAGCGCAGCGCGAACAGGGCCAGCACCGCCAGCGCCACCGTGCCGACGGCCCAGAAGGATTCGAGCAGCACCAGCCAGCGCCCGCGCCGGTCGCTGGGGAGGAATTCCGCCATCATGGTGTAGTCGACCGGGAGGGTGCCGCCTACGCCGACGCCGGTGAGGAAGCGCAGCACCAGCAGCCAGCCAAAATCCGGTGCAAAGGCAGAGGCCACGCCGAAGCAGGCATCGACCACCACCGCGGCCATCAGGACCGGGCGGCGGCCGATGCGGTCGGCCAGGCGGCCGAAGGCGAAGGCGCCGGCCAGCATCCCGACGAAGAACCAGGTGCCGGTCTGCAGGGCCCGGGGCAGCGCGATCCCGAAGGTGGCGGCGATCGAGGGCGCGCTGAAGCCGATCGACAGCACCTGCATGGCGTCCGCCATCCACACCAGGCCGAAGATCATGAAGAGGCGGTACTGGAACCGCCCCACGCCTGCAAGCCGAATGCCCTGTTCCACAGTGGCCGATGCGGTCGACATGGCGGTCACCTCCGATTTCGCTGTTTTCCGGAGGCCAGCTTGCAGAAAAAAGCTTACGGGAACAGTGCTTTGACGCACGGTCAGGAGCAGTTGTTGAGCTTTATCCATCCCGCGCGGCCCGGGCTGTACTTGCCTACCGGATAGTACGATCAGCCGCCGATATTCCTGAACGGGTCCAATGCCAGGTCGATCAGCCTGCGCTCCCGCACCACGATTTCCGCCGTTGCCGTCATGCCGTAGCGCAGCGGATAACTGGTCTCGCCGACCTTGTAGTGGTCCCGGGCCAGGGTCACCCGCCCTTCGTACACCGGCTGCTTGCTCTGCAGCGAAGGCCTGGTCGCCGGAGAAATGAATTGCAGCGTGCCCTGGACCAAGCCGTAGCGCTGGTAAGGAAAGGCATTGAACTTGATCTGCACCGGCTGCCCTTCGCGCACGAAGGCCCGGTCGTGCTCGGCGATCTCGATCTTGAGCACCGGCCTGGCGTTCTTGGGCGCGATCCCGCCCAGCGGCGCATTGGCCTGGATCTTGTCGCCGGGCTGGGTCGAGGTGATGTCGGTGATTACCCCGTCGACGGGCGCGACGATGCGCAGAAAGTTTTCCTTGTCGATGTTCTCGAACTTGATACGCGCCGCGGCGTCCGCCACCAGGCGCGCCGTCTGGACCTGCAGGCGCAGCTTGTCCTCGGCGTTGGCGACTTCGCGGTCCGCGGCCTCGGACTGCAGGCGCAGCCGGGTCAGCTCCTGTCCGCCGGCCTCGAGTTCCGACCTGGCCTGGCTCGACTCCAGGCGCTGCCGCGCACTGAGCTCCGCGATGCGCGACTGCGCCACCCGCATGGCGTTCTCGGCCGCCAGCTGCGCATTCTTCTTGCTCTCGACCTGCAGCTGCGAGACGCCGCCTCCGCCGGGCAGGGCGAACAGGCGCGCATATTTGTCGGCCTCGTCCTTCGCGGCGTCGCGCGCCCGCCGTGCGTCCTCGAAATTGGTGCGGGCTTCCTGCAGCTGGGCCTGCTGGCTTTGCGACAGGCTGCTGCTGCCCTCGCCGGTGCGGCGTTCGAGCTGGCGCGCCTCGACCTCGACCGCTTCCTTCAGCGCCGCCGCCCGCCTTTCCATCAGCGCCTTTTTGTCGGGAAACTCCTGCCATTCGCGTTCGGCATCCTCGAGCTTCAGCCGCGCTTCGAGCGCATTCCTGGCCGCCTCGATCGCGCCGCGGGCATAGATGCGCGCCACCACATCGCCCTTGTTCACCGGCTGCCCCTCCGCGATATAGATGTTGCTCAGCTCGCCATCGATGGGCGCATACAGGCGCCGCACCTCGGACGCCGGCACCAGGGTCCCGTTCGCCGTCACCAGGACGTCGGCGTGGCCGAAGAAAGACCACAGCAGCGCCGCCAGCACCAGCCCGACCATGGTGTAGACCAGGGCCTGGGTATAGCGCCAGGGATCGGCGGTGAGGATGGAGATGCCCTCCGCGCTGTGGTCCTCGAGCGCCTCGGTCAGCGGAGTCAGGGTATCCGGTTTCATGACTGGCCCCGCACCAGGGCCAGCCTGCGCAGCTCGCTGAGCGCATCGGCGTAGGCGTCGCGGTAGGCCGGCACATGGGCGGAGATGGTCGCGAAGGCGCGCTGGTGGGCCTCGTTCTGTTCCTCCCATTGCTTGAGCACGCGCTCGACCCTGGCCCGGTCGGCCGCATCGCGCACCGGCGCCTGGGCTCCGCCCCGGGCGGCCACGAAGGCCTTCAGCTGGACGATCCAGTCGAGCTCCGCCAGCAGGGCCGCGAGCTCGGGATTGTCGCGGGCCTGGCGCCGCATCGCGTCGACCCGGGCGCCGGCGCGCCGGTACTGGCCCGCCCGCACCGCCTCCATCCAGCCCGGCAGGCCTGCCTTGAGCACGGCTTCGGTCCCCAGGGCGGCCAGCCGTGCATTGCCGCGGTCGCCGGCCAGGGCCTGGCTGGCGCGCGTGGCGGCCTGGGCATAGGCGCCCTCGGCCAGCAAGCCCTCGATCTCGCGCTCGGGCCCCTTGACGGCGTACAGCGCCCAAGCCAGCACCACGACCAGCGCGAGCGCCGCCAGGCTCCAGGTGCGCACCCGCCGCAGGTCGAGCCGCCGCTTGCCGCCGAAGGCCTTGTACAGGCCCGCCGCCATGAGCGCGAACCTGCTTCCCGCGGCAGCCCCGTCCTCCGCCTGCGCAGGGGGCGCCGCCGCTGCCGGCGCCTCATCCTGGCCCGGGCCGGCCTCGACGCAGAAGATCTCGAGGAAGGAATCGGCGGCGGCAACGAAGGTGGTCTTGTCGGCCTCCGTCGCGGACGGCGGCGCGCCCGCCGGCGCGCCGATGCGGGTCAGGGTGGGATCGGCCTCGGTCCTTTGCACTACCACCCGGTAGACGAAGTGGCGGCCGCCGAAGGCCAGCAGGTCGCCGTCGTGCAGGGCGACCGCATGCTCTTCCAGCCGCACGCCGTTGACGAAGCTGCCGTTGGTGCTGCCCAGGTCCTCGAGATAGAGCTCACCGCCTTTCAGGAAGACGTGCGCATGGCGCCGCGACAGGTAATTCAGCTGCGCCGGGCTGGTCTCGCGGTAGCGCGCGAAGGTCTCGTCGGCCTTGCTCACCAGGAAGGGGAATTCGGTGACGACGATGGGCTGCAGGTCCTCCCCGCCCTGCTCCGGCCACAGCGTCAGGCTGGACGGCCGCGCGTGCCCGGCCGGCCGCGCGGCCTGCTCCAGGCGCACCCGGTAGGACAGCGTCTTGCCGAAGCCCACCAGGTCGCCGCTGTGCAGCGGCGCGATCGCCTGCTTCAAGGCGGCGCCGTTCACCGTGGTGCCGTTCTTGCTGCCCAGGTCGGCCAGGTAGACGGCGCCATGCTCGCAAAAAATGCGCGCGTGGCGGCGCGACAGGTCGCCGGCAAGCTCGGCGGGATAGGCGTCGAAGGGCGCCTCGGTGCGGCCGATCGCGAACAGGCTGTCGGGGATGCGGATGGCTTGCAGTTCAGGATGCGACACCGGCTCGAGCACGATCATCGCCGTCGCGGCCGATTCCGTGCCCGATTCCGTGCCCGGCCCGGCGCGCGGGCGCGCGGCCATCATCTCGGCAGCCATGACGCTGCGCTCCGTCCGGCTCGACATGCATCAGCGCGCCGCATTGCGCACCTCCACGGCCGGCCAGCCGCCGCCCAGGGCCTTGTACAAGGTCACGGTGTCGGACAGGATCTGCTGGTGGTTGGCCAGCAGCGCCAGCTGGGCGGCCAGCAGGCTGCGCTGCGCCTCGAACACTTCCAGCTGCGACACCATGCCCTCCTTGAGCTGGGCTTCGACCTGGGTGGCCACCGTCGCCAGCTGTTCCGCTTGCGCCTGCAGCTCGACCCGCTGGCGGCGGTGGGCGTCCAGGTTGACCAGCGCATTCTCGACTTCTTCGAAGGCTCCCATGACCACGCGGCGATATTGCTGCTCGGCCACCTCAGTGCGCGCCTCGCTGGTTTTCAGGCGCGCTTTCACACTGGGGTCGAAGATCGGGAAATTGATGCTCGGGAGCAGTCCGAAGGTGAAGGACTTGAGCAGCGAGCCGAGCGCGAAACTGGAGGTGCCGCCGCGCCCCGTCAGGCTGATCGACGGCAGCTGGGCCAGCTTGGCCTGTCCCACCAGGTCGTAAGCGACCAGGACACGGTATTCGGCGGCCACCACGTCGGGGCGCCGCTTGAGGAGCTCGGACGGCAGCCCTTCCGGCACCGTGGGCAGCTGCACGCGCTGCTGCAGCGATCCGGGCGCCACCTGGAGGTCGCCGGCGGGCGTGCCGAGCAGGGTCGCCAGCGCGTTCGCAGCCAGGGCCCGCAAGCGCTGCAGCTCGATCAGGTCCTTGCTCATCCGGTTGATCTCGGCGCGCTGCTGCATCACCCGGGTCTGGGGCACCAGGCCTTGCTGCATCATGGCGTCGTAGGCCGCCAGGATGTCCTTGTTCTTTTCCAGGGTCTTTTGCTGCTGGGCGATCTGCTCATCGAACTGCATGATCTGGAAATAGGTCGTCGACACATCCGACACCAGGCTCAGGTAGCCTGCGCGCCAGTCGGCCTCGGTGGCCTTGAACTCGGCGGTCTGGGCTTCCACGCCCTTGGCCACCTTGCCCCACACGTCGACTTCCCAGTTGACCTGGGTGCCCAGGTTGAACTGCTTGGTGAATTTCTGGCCGGTGCTCTTTTCGAAGCTGGCGCCGGCGCCGGCGTCCAGGGTCGGCAGGGCGCCGGCCCGCGCCTCGTCGATTTCCGCGCCGGCCACCCGGATGCGGGCGGCCAGGATCTTGAGGTCGAAGTTGGCGCCCAGCGCGCGCTCGACCAGCTGGTCCAGGTAGGGGTCGCGGAACTGCTTCCACCAGTCCGGCGCGATCATCTCGGCCGGCGCCACGGGCAGGCCCTGCTGGCTGGACCAGGCCGTCTTGGCCGGGGTCTCGGGGCGCTGGTAGGGCTTCATGCTGACGTCGGCGCAGCCGCACAGCAGCGCCATCATGGCGCCGGCCAGGGCCAGTCTTCCTTTCCTGCCGGACCTCGGTTTCATGGTCCCTCCTCATGTGCTGGCGCGCGCTTCACCGCTCTTCTCCCAGGCCTTGGAATCGACGAAGACCTTGAACAGCCGCCCATCCAGGTGGCCGGCGCGGCATTCCTCGGCGATCAGGTCGAGCGCCCGCTCGGGCGGCACCGCCTGCTTGTAGGGGCGGTCGCGCGCGGTGAGCGCGTCGTAGATGTCGCTGATGGTCAGGATCCTCGTCTGCAGGCTGATCTGGCCGTCGCGCAAGCCCATCGGGTAGCCGGAACCGTCCAGCTTCTCGTGGTGGCCGTGGGCGATGGCCGGCACCCCCGCCAGCTCGCGGGTCCAGGGGATCAGGATCAGGAAGGAATACGAATCCGCCACATGCGCCTCGATCTGGCGGCGCTCGTCGGGCGTCAGGCAACCCTTGCCGATGTTGAGCGCGCTGAACTCCTCGTCGCTCAGCAGCCTGAATTCCGGATCGTCGGCGCCTGCGCAGGCATGGCAGCGGATCGCGTCGAGCTCGGCGGGCGCCTCGGTGTGGGACACCGACGGTTCGTTGGCGCGCACGATCAGCTCCAGGAAGCCGTCCAGCCGCGCCCCCTCGGCCAGCACCTCGGCCTCGATGCGCTCGCGTTCGCGGCGGAACTCCGTCATGCTGAGCTCGCCATGCAGATGGCGTTCCGCCAGGCTGCGCCAGGCGTGGCGTTCGAGGCAGGCGCGCGCGTAGCGGAAGCGCTGCTCCAGCAGACGCATGTCGGCATGGTGCAGCTTCTTTTCCTTGCGCAGCACATGCTCGCGCACCCCCACCTTGCCGAAATCGTGCAGCAGCGCGGCGTAACGGATCTCGCGCAGCTGGGCCGGGCTGAATGCCGCGGCGCGCAGGCCCGTATCGTCGGCGTGCTCCATGGCCAGCGCCAGCGCCTCGGCGTAGCCGGCCACCCTGAACGAGTGGCCGGCCGTGACGGGGTCGCGCTCCTCGATCGCCTGGACGGAGGCGCACACGAAACCGTCGAGCAATCCCTTGATGTCCGAATACAGCTGGAAGTTCTTGAGCGCCACCGCCGTCTCGGCGCACACGCCGCTGAGGATCTCGAGGTCGGCTTCCTGGAAGGCATACGGATCGGACGAGGTGTCGACCTGGAGCAGGCCCAGCACTTCATCGCCCAGGATCAGCGGCACGCACATGACGCTCAGGATGGCCTGGGCGACAATCGACTCGTGGGAACCGAAATGGCGGTCGGCCAGGGTGTCGACCGACAGGATGGCGCGCTTGCGCACCAGGACTTCGTCGACGATGGTATGGGAGATCCGCAGCTGGGCCGGGTCTTCCACCGCGCCGCCGCGGCGCCGGGCGGCGACCGGCCGCGGCGGGTCGCGCTCGGTCCCGCGCAGCATGATGAAGGCGCGCTCGGCGAGCGGAAACAGGTCGAAGATCAGGTTCATGATCTTGTCGATCAGGGTCGCCTGGTCCGTGACGGCGCCCAGCGCGATGCTTACCTGGGCCATCGCGTGCAGCCGGTGCACGGTGTTTTCGAGCTCGCTGCGCGCGGCATTCTGGGTGTCCACCACCGGCGCGAAGCGGGTGGCGTCCACCGAACGGGTGATGACCGTGGGCGCGCTGCCGCGCTCGGGCAGCATCAGCGAATGGAAGACCAGCTGGGCCGAGGCCAGCGCCAGTTCTTCGCCGTCGCGCAGCGCATGCCAGTTGCCCGGCGGGAGGCGCTCGCCCGACACGAAGGTGCCATTGCGGGAATGCAGGTCCTCGATGAAATACGTGGCGCCGCGGCGCCGGATGCGGGCGTGGCGGCGGCTGATGGTTTGTTCCGGAATGCAGATGTTCTTGTCGTCCGCCAGCGCATCCTGCGGGCCGCGCCCGACCACCGCTTCGTCATGCAGCGGGAAGACGGCGGGCTTGCCCGATTCCGTCCCCAGCCATTCAATATAGGCGCTGACGGGTCCGGCGGCGGCAGAGAAGCTTGCATTCGGTTCCATGTGATGAATCTCCTGCGCACGCACGCGCCATCCGGATCACCTGACGGTGATCGTGATCTTCTTCGACATCACGGGCGGCGTATGGGGCACGTGGTCCGCGTCCCCCATCAGCAACTGCAGCGTGTGCTTCCCGGGTGGCAGCTCGATCATGGTCTCGGTCTCGCCTGCGCCGAAATGGAGATGGTTGCGGTCCGAAGGAATGACCTGTCCCGCCGGCGGAAGTTCGGTATCGATCAGCAGATGATGGTGACCGGTATTGCTGAAGCTCACGCCCTTGGGCGCGACGCCCATGTGGCGCAGGCCGAACCAGACGCGGAAGGGTTTCCCCGCCGGGAGCACCTCGCCGTCGCGCGGCCAGCCGATGTAGCAATAGGCGTTGGCGGGGGCGTCGGCGGCCAGCGTCTCGGCCGGCATGCCGGCGAACAGCGCGAGGCCGGCGAGGCTGCCGGTCAGGGCAGCGGCAGCGAACAGTTTGCGCATGGTCTTCTCCTTGTTCTTCGCGATGTTCGTGGCGACAGGCGGCCGCTTGCGCGTCAGCTGCGGGATGCCCGAAGGCGGGCCGTGGCCTAGCGCACCGTGATCGTGATCTTCCTGGACTGGACCGGCGGCTTGTGCGGCACGTGGTCCTTGTCTCCCAGCAGCAGCTGCAAGGTGTGGGTGCCGGGCGGAAGCTCGACCCGGGCCTCGGTTTCGCCGGCGCCGAAATGCAGGTGGTTGCGGTCGTTGGGTATCGGTTCCGTCATCGACGGCAGCTCGGTATCGATCAGCAGGTGATGATGGCCGGTGTGGGGAAGATTCGTTCCCTTGGGCGCGACGCCCATGTTGCGCAGCCCCATCCGGACCCAGAACTTGCCGCCGTTGATGACGGTGCCATCATGGGGCCAGATGAAGTAGACCTGGGCGTTGGCGGCGGCGGGGGCAGTGGCAGGAGCGGCTGCGGGCTGGGCCAGGACTGCGCCGCCCTGCAGGCATGCCGCGAACAGCACAGGAAGAACCCGGATGTGGCGCATGATTGAAACCTCCCGCCGAAGTAGGACTGAGGTGTGCAGCGATACTCTTAAATCTGGCACACTCTCAGTCAGATCGCAAGGTAATTCCTAACAAACGCAGCAAGAAAAAGGAGCCGCTCATGTGGCACACACTTTTGATAGTTTGCGTACTGGCGGGCCCGCTTTTTGCGTGCGTGGCAAACGCGCAAAACCGCGCCGCCGACCTCCAGCTTGCGGGGGTCGTTCCCAAGAATAGCGCCGAGCAATTCGAGCTGGCGTTCTGGGAATCGATCAAGGACAGCCCGCACGTCAGCGATTACGAAGCCTATCTGAAGGCTTACCCGAAAGGCCGCTTCGCGGCGCTGGCCCAGGCCCGCATCGCGCGCCTGCGCGCGGCCCAGCCCCAGGGCGCCGCGGCGGCGCCGCCGGCGCGCGCCACGCCGCCCGCGACCGCGGCCGTGCCGGCCAAACCGCCTCCGGCGCGCGCGACCGCGCCGGCGCCGGCGCCGGCCGCCGCATCCTCTCCGCCGGCTGCCAGGCCCGCGGCCGGCGCGGTCATCAAGGATTGTCCGGCCTGCCCGGCCATGATTGCGCTGCCGGCAGGGAGCTTCACGATGGGGAGCGATAACAGCGATCCCAGCGAGAAGCCGGCGCACCGGGTCGCCATCGGCGCACCGTTCGCGATCGGCAAATTCGAGGTCAGCGTGCAGCAATGGAATGCCTGCGCGAACGCCGGCGGCTGCCAGAAGATCGCGCAGCCGGCCAATACCCCGGCGGAGGCGCCGGTACGCGACGTCAGCTGGGACGATGCCCAGCAGTACGTGAAGTGGCTCGCGAGCACCACCGGCAAGCCCTACCGCCTGCCGACCGAGGCCGAATGGGAATACGCCGCGCGCGGCGGCACCAGCACACGTTACTGGTGGGGCGAGCAGATGGCAACCGGAAAGGCCAATTGCAAGGAATGCGGGCAGCCCTGGTCGAACGAGGGCCCGGCCAAGGCCGGCAGCTTCGCCGCCAATCCCTTCGGCCTGCATGACACCAGCGGCAGCGTCTGGGAATGGGTCAGCGATTGCTGGCACAACAGCTTCAAGGATGCCCCCACGGACGGCCGCAGCTGGGACGCGCCGAACTGCCGCGTGCGGGTGATCCGCGGCGGATCCTGGCGCGAGGGCGCGCCCTACATGGTCGCGTCCACGCGCTTCCGCTACGACGCCAGCGTGCGCCAGTTCCAGAATGGCTTCAGGGTGGCGCGCAGCCTCAGATAGGCGCGCAGCGGCGGGCCGCTAGCGTCCGCGGGCCCTGGTGCTGATCTGCAGGAACTCGACCCCGATCCGGCCGGGGCTGCCCTGGGCCTTGATCTGCGCCAGCCGCTTTGCCACGTCGGCCAGGTAGGCGGCGCTCGGCTCGGAGACCGGCCGCGGCGTCTCGAACAGCGGCACCGGCGTCGTCACCAGCACCACCAGCTCGGTCCCGAAGGGGGCGCCGATGCCCCACTCGCCCAGGCTGCCGATGGTCGCGGTGTAGTTGGCCGGCGCGCGGCTGTCGCGCGCGCGCGGGTTGGGCAGCAAGTGGGTGACGTTGGCCTGGAGCGAATAGTAGTCGAGGGTGATGAAGGATTCGGCCCCGGGCGTGGTGACGTCGATCATCAGGGAATCGCCCTCGGTCAGCTCGGCCCTGGCGCCCGCCGCGGCGCCGGCGAGCCGCATGGCGGCGCCGCCGCCGGCCTCGCGGTGCGCCACCCAGTAGGGCGCGAAGGTCGAGATGATCTGGCATTTGTCGGCATCCACCTGCTGGGTCTCGAGCGTGACGGAGGCGACGCCCGGCAAGGCCAGCAGCGCATTCTTCGCGCCCTGCTCGCCTACCGACCTGGACAGGAAACCCCGGACCTCCACGGTATCGCCGCTCATGGCGCCGCTCAGCGCCGAGCAGGGAATGCGCGCCAGTGCGGCCGCCAGGATGGCTGCGCTCGGAGGCGCAGGCGCGGCCGGTTCCGGCGGCGCCGGGCCCGGTTCGGAGGCGACGGAAGCGGGCGCCTCGGCAGCCGCCACCGGGCCCGCCGCTTCCGGGGCGGCGGACCGCCGCTCCAGGTAATACCAGCCCCCCACGCCCGCGGCGACCAGCGCCAGCCCGCCCAGCGCCGCGCCCGCGATCAGGCCCTTGCGCGACGCCAGGCCGCTGTTTCCGAAGTCCGCCAGGAAGCGCGCCACCGTCGGCGTACGCGCCTCGCGCTCCAGGGCCAGCGCGCAGCGCAGCGCATGCCACTGGGCCCGTCCCAGCTTGGCGGGACGCGGCGGCTTCATGCCGGCGCCGCGCGCCTGCAGGGCGGACACCCGGTCGTAGGGGTGGCGTCCGGTCAGCAGCTCGTAGGTGATGCACCCCAGCGCATAGATGTCGTCGCGCGGGTCGGGGTCGCGGTGCTCCAGCATTTCCGGACTGGCGTAGGCCGGCGTCAGCGCCCCCAGGCTGCCGGGATCGAACACCGTGACGTCGGCGTCTTCCTCGGTCTTCTGGAACACCCGCGCAATTCCGAAGTCGATCACCTTCACGTTGCCCGAGTCGGTCAGGATCACATTGCCCGGCTTGAAATCGCAATGGACGAAGCCGCGCCCGTGCGCGTAGGCCAGCGCGTTGCCCATGCCGGTCACGATGGGCAGCACCTGCGCATACGGCATGCCGCTGAATCCCTGCACGCGCAAGACCTGGCTCAGCGGTTTGCCCTGCAGGAATTCCATGGTCAGGTAGACCATTTGGCCGTCGCGGTCGAAGTCGTAGACCGACACGATATTCGGGTGGGCCAGGGCCTGCGCCTTGCGCGCCTCGCGCTGCAGGGCAATCAGGGATTTCGGGTGGCCGCGGAACTGGACGTTCAGGACCTTGATGGCGATGTAGGGCTTGCGGTCCGAGGCTTCCAGCTTGCGCAGGTCGAGCGCCTTGTAGACCGTGCCCATGCCGCCGAAGCCCACGCACTCTTCCAGCACGAAGCGGCCGTTGAGCGTGTCGCCGACGCCTTTCATGCGCTCGGGCTCGGCTTCATCGTCGGCGGCCGGCGGCAGCGGCGGCAATGGAGAGGGATCGCGCACGGTGCGTGCACCCGGCTTGGTCTGGACAAAGGTATCGTCGCCGCCCGACCGCTGGCGCGCCAGGATCAGGCGTTCGATGCGGTGCTGCACCTCGGTATATACCTCGATCGGCAGGGCCTTGCGCGCGTGCTCCGTGCTCAGCACCTCCAGCAGGCGGCCGGCGCTGTCGGTCGTGTTGGCCAGCACGCGATCGAGCTGGGCAAAGAACTCGGGACGCTGCAGGGCGCCGCTCTGCAACTGGTGTATCGCCTGAGCGAAATTGTCCATGATTTTGATTGTGGCTATCCCGAGCGCCTAGATTGAGACTAGCACGAAATGCCAGATGATCAAGCCTCACTGCCGTATCGCGCGCGCCTGCTGGGCATGGTGTTGCGCCGCGCCGAACACATTCGCGCAAGCTGTTGGGAGCACACCATCAACCGCCATGCGCCGTCGACGCCCGTTTTCTCCCGCCCCGCCCTCCTCCTTCTAAAAGCCCTTTGCATTCAAAGACTTGCGCGGCTGGCCGATGGATGGCGCGGACCTGGCACGCAATCTGCTCAATGTCTATCGAGCGCCAAGCAAATGCT
>CAMPHU010000034.1 GCA_946886065.1 uncultured Massilia sp.
ACGTAGGACGGCATCAGGACCACGTTCTTGCCGATGAAGCTGCCGCGGCGGGCGACCGCCGGCGGCACCACGCGGAAGCCGCCCTTGGCGAAGTCTTCCGGGGTGTAGCCGGCGAACTTGGTCGGGACCTTGTCGTAGAACTGCATGCCGCCGCCTGCGACCGGCACGTTGTTCTCGAGGCGGAAGGACAGCAGCACGGCTTTCTTGATCCACTGGTTGACGACCCAGCTGCCGGTGTCCTTCTGCGCCACGCGCAGGCTGCCGTTGTCGAGGCCGGCGAGGACGTGGGCGACGGCGTCGCGCACCTCAGCGCTGGCGTTCGACGGGCTGATCTCCGCGCGCTGTTCCCACGCGGTCTCGATGATGTTCTGGAGTTGTTGAGTCATGGTGCTGGTCTGTTTTGGATGAGGGGAGTGCTGCAAACTGGTTCAGGCAAGCCCGTTGCAGAACTGGACGATGCGGTTGGCGGCTTCCAGTCCTTCGTCGACGCCGGCCACGAGGGCCATGCGGATACGGTTGCGGCCCGGATTGGCGCCGTGCGCTTCGCGCGCGAGATAGCTGCCCGGTAGGACCGTCACATTATAGTCGGCGTACAGGCGGCGTGCGAACTCGGTGTCCGACAGGCCGCTGCGGCGCACGTCGGCCCACAGGTAGAAGCCGGCGTCGGGCAGCTCGACGTCCATCACTTCCTTGAGCAGCGGGGTGATGAGCTGGAATTTTTCCTTGTACAGCGCGCGGTTGTCCTGCACGTGGTGCTCGTCGTTCCAGGCCGCGATCGAGGCCGCCTGCACCGGCGGCGACATCGCGCCGCCGCAATAGGTGCGGTACAGCAGGAACTTCTTCATCGCGGCCGGGTCGCCCGCCACGAAGCCCGAGCGCATGCCCGGCACGTTGGAGCGCTTCGACAGGCTGGAGAACACGATCAGGTTCGCATACGGGCGCTCGCCCTCGCTGCGGCCCAGCTGGTGGGCCGCTTCCAGTGCGCCCAGCGGCGGGGTGGAACCGCAGTAGATCTCGGAATAGCACTCGTCTGCCGCGATCAGGAAGTTCCAGCGGTCGGCCAGCGCGAACAGCTGGCGCCAGTCGTCCAGGGTCAGGGTGGCGCCGGTCGGATTGCCGGGCGAGCACACGTAGAGCAGCTGCACGCGCGGCCACACCTCGTCCGGTACGCTGGCGTAGTCGCAGGCGAAGTTGCGCGCCGGTTCCGAATTGACGAACCAGGGCTCGGCGCCGGCCAGGTAGGCCGCGCCTTCGTAGATCTGGTAGAAGGGGTTCGGGCACATCACCAGCGCGTCCGGCTTGCTGCCGTCGATCATGCACTGGGCGATGGCGAACAGCGCCTCGCGCGAGCCGTTCACCGGCAGCACCATGGTCGCCGGGTCCAGCGCCGGCACGCCGTAGCGCCGCTCCAGCCAGCCGGCAATGGCCGCGCGCAACGGCTCGCCGCCGTGGGTGCTGGGGTAGCTCGACAGCCCGGACATCGCATGCATCAGGGCCTTTTCGATGAAGGCCGGGGTCGGGTGCTTCGGTTCGCCGATGCCGAGGCTGATGGGCGAATACGCCGGGTTCGGCGTCACGCCGGCGAACAGCTGGCGCAGCTTCTCGAAGGGGTAGGGATGGAGTTTGTCGAGATGGGGATTCACGGCTTTTTCCAATTGGTGCTTTGCGATAATCTTTTGATTATAACCGTGTTGAACCGCCGCGGTTTCGCGCTTCTTGTATAGACGTGCGGTAATATTTAAGCAGACATTTCAGGAGTTTCCGCCATGCCGATCCAGTATGCGCGCAGCCTCGCGGGCCACGACCGCACCCCTACCGCCAACCACCATCTGGGCGTGGCGCTCGCCTTCGTCGCGGGCGCGATCAACGCCGGCGGCTTCCTGGCGGTCGGCCAGTACACCTCGCACGTGACCGGCATCGTGTCCGGCGCGGCCGATCACCTCGTGCTGGGCGAAATGATGCCGGCGCTGGCAGCGATGGGCGCCGTGCTCAGCTTCCTGCTGGGCGCGGCCTGCACCGCGGTGATGGTCAACCATGTGCGCCGCCGCGGACTGCGTTGCGAATACGCGCTGCCCTTGCTGGCCGAGGCGGTGCTGCTGCTGGGCTTCGGCGTGCTGGGCGCGCGCCTGGTGATTGCCGGCGCCGTGGCGATGCCGCTGACGGTGATGCTTCTGTGCTTCATGCTGGGGCTGCAGAACGCAGTCATCACCAAGGTCTCGCGCGCCGAGATCCGCACCACGCACATGACCGGCATCGTCACCGATATCGGCATCGAACTGGGCAAGCTGCTGTACTGGAACGCAGACCGCGGTGCGGTACAGCCGAAAGTGTTGGCCAACCGGCGGCGCCTGGCGCTGCTGGCGTCCTTGCTGATCGCCTTCCTTGCCGGCGGCGTCGCGGGCGCGCTCGGCTTCAAGCACCTGGGCTATCTGTCGACCGTGCCGCTGGCGGCGCTGCTCGGCCTGCTGGCGATCGTCCCGGCGGTGGACGAGGCCATTCGCTTGTACACCCAGCGATCCTAGGTATGGCCGCAACGGCGCCGTGTACGCCGAACCGGCCGCTCGCTACCGCAGTGCGGCCTTTGGTATAGTGGGTCTATCGTCCATGAACAAACAAGCGCCATTCGCTGTATGCATCGAGCTTCCATCCGTTCGCCAGTCCTCGCGATCCTGCTGTCGGTGGCAGTCGCTATCACAGTGAAGGCTTGCTCCAGTCCGGAGCGGACGGAGACCTTCGGTGAGAAAAACGAATGGTCGACACTTCAGTCCATCGAATTCCAGGAGAGAGCCGCGGCGCTCGGCGAACCGGTTGTCCGCACGGTCCATGACCGCGAAGTCCTTGGCGTCAGGGGAGCGTCCGGCAGGAATGTCTGGATCTTGTTGCGCACCGAGTCGCCTCCGTTCTATAAGCAGATGCCGGCGGGCCAATACGACTTGCCGATTGCCCTCGTCGACAAATTGGAGCGCGAAGGGCGGCTTTCCTACACAGTCGGTGTCGTCTTGCGCTCGCACGTGCGCATGGAGTGAACCGACACTGGACAATATCAGTCCGCCTGCTCGCGCCAGCTGCTCGGATTCATGCCGCTCCACTCGCGGAATGCGTGCGTGAACGCGCTCTGTTCCTGGAAGCCGAGCAGGAAGGCGATATCCACCAGGCTCAGCTCGCGCTGGCGCAGGTAATCCTGGGCCAGCGCATAGCGCGCCCCGTCCAGCACCTGCTGGAAGCTCGATCCCGCCTCGGCCAGCTTGCGCTGCAGGGTGCGCACCGACATCCCGAGATCCTCCGCCACCACCGCCAGCCGCACGCCGTTGTTCGGCAGCCGCCGCAGCACCGCCGCGCGCACCTGTTCCGTCACGCCGCCGCCTTGCGCCCGCTCGCCCAGCAGGCGTTCGGCGTGCTGGCGCAGCAGCGGGTACAGGCTGACGTCGGCGTTCGGCACCGGCAGCGCCAGGATCGCGGCATCGAAATGCGCCGCGTGCGACGGCGCCCCGAACTCCGGCACCACGCCCAGGATGCGCCGGTATTCGCCATGGCCGGCCGCGCTCTCGTGCGCGAAGGTGACGCGCGAAGGCGTCAGCGGCCGCCCGGCGAGCCAGCTTCCGAACACGCGGATGCCCGCGAACACGCTCTCCACCAGGTGCCGGCCGGCTTGCGGATAGTGGCTGTCCCACGCATACACGGCGTCCGCGCCGTTCAGCGCCACGCGCGTGCGTCCCAGGTCGTGGGCCAGCTGTTCGTAGCGCCGCGTCTGCGACAGCGCCTGGCCGAAGTCGCTGCAGGCCAGCAGCATCATGCCGTAGGCGCTGAAGGTGCCCGGTCTCACCTTTTCCCCGACGTGCAGGCCGAAATGCGGATCGTTCGCCAGCCGCGCGCCGGCATCGAGCAGGGCGATGTAGTGGCGCGCCGGCAGCGTCTCCGGCAGGGCGCCGAGCAGGCCCGTGGGCAGCCCGGCGCCGGCGGCCAGTTCGGCCGCGCCGACCCCGCGCTCGGCCGCGGTTTCCAGCAAGGGCTTCAGATAGGCGCCGGTGACCCGCCCGGTGTCGGGCGGGGGCGGTAAGGCGCGGGGGCGCGCTGGCGTCTTGGAACAAGGCTTTGTCATGAAAGCACAATACGGAGACGGACTTCGGTCTTAAGCTTGCACCATCGAGCTGGCAAGAATGGCAACAACGAGTATAACGGGAAAACAGGCATGCGGCGCTGGAACGGATGGGGTGAAGAGTCGGTCGAGATGGAACTGGGGGCGGAGGCGCGCGCCTTCCTGGCGCAGCGCGTCGGCAAGGGCACGCCGCCCGACGACGCCAGCTTCGAGCAGGCCTGCGCGGCGCTGCCGCCGGGACGCCTGCCCGCCCATGCCCTGATCGACGCGACCGCGCCCACGCGCGTCCTGCACGCCCTCGGCCAGAGCCTGCCGGACTGGCTGCGCCTGCGGCATGGGCGCATCGGCAAGGCGCCGGACGGCGTCGCCTTGCCCGAATGCGCCGCGCAGGTGCGCGAACTGCTGGACTTCGCCGCGCTGTGCGGCGCCGATGTGATTCCTTATGGCGGCGGCACCAGCGTCGCCGGTCACCTGGAAGTGGGCGAGGCGACGCGTCCGGTGCTGAGCATCGACATGCGGCGCATGCGCGACCTGGTCTCGCTCGACCGCGAAGCCCAGCTGGCCAGCTTCTGCGCCGGCGTGGCGGGCCCGGACCTGGAGGCCCAGCTGCGCGCCCACGGCTACACCCTCGGGCACTTCCCGCAATCCTTCGAGTACTCGACCCTGGGCGGCTGGATCGCCACCCGCTCCTCGGGCCAGCAGTCGCTGCGCTACGGCCGCATCGAGCAGCTGTTCGCGGGCGGACGGGTGGAAACGCCGGTCGGCTCGCTCGAGCTCCCGACCTTTCCCGCTTCCGCCGCCGGGATCGACCTGCGCGAGATGGTGCTCGGTTCGGAAGGCCGGCTCGGCATCCTGACCCATGCCACCGTGCGCATCAGCCGCCTGCCGGAGCATGAAGCCTTCCATGCGGTCTTCTTCCCGGACTGGAGCCAGGCCGTGGCGGCGGTGCGCGGCGTCGCCCAGGCGCGCCTGCCGCTGTCGATGCTGCGCCTGTCGAACGCGACTGAAACCGCCACCATGCTCACGCTCGCTGGCCACCCGCGCCAGGTCGGACTGATGGAGCGCTACCTGCGCTGGCGCGGCTGCGGCGCGGACAAGTGCATGATGCTGGTCGGCGTCAGCGGCGCGCGCAGGCAGTGCGCGCAGGCGCTGGACGCGGCCCTGGCGATGGCGCGCGCCCGCGGCGGCGTGCACCTGGGGCGCATGTTGGGCGAGCGCTGGCGCCGCAACCGCTTCCGCAGCGTCTACCTGCGCAATGCGGCCTGGGCCCACGGCTACGCCATCGACACGGTGGAGACGGCGCTCGACTGGCCGCGCGTCACGCCGGCCATGGAAGCGATCGAACAGGCCGCGGCGCACGCGCTCGAGCCCTTCGGCGAAAAAGTGCATGCCTACACCCACCTGTCGCACCTCTACCCGCAGGGCGCCAGCGTGTACTCGACCTTCGTGTTCCGGCTGGCGGGCGACTACGGCGTCAACCTGGCGCGCTGGCGCCAGCTCAAGGACCGGGTCTCGGACGCCATCGTCGCCAACGGCGGCACCATCAGCCACCAGCACGGCGTGGGCACGAACCACGCGCCCTGGCTGGCGGCGGAGAAGGGCGAGCTGGGGCTGAGCGCCATGGCCACTTTGTTCCGCCATTTCGATCCGGACCGCCGCATGAATCCCGGCAAGCTGGTGAACCGATGAGGCTTGACGCCCTGGACACGCGCGCGCTGGCGGCGCGCGAGTGGGACCTGCTCGTGGTCGGCGGCGGCATCACCGGTGCCGGCATCCTGCTGGAAGCGGCGCGCCGCGGCCTGCGCGCCCTGCTGGTGGAGCAGCGCGATTTTGCCTGGGGGACCTCGAGCCGCTCGTCCAAGCTGGTGCACGGCGGCCTGCGCTACCTGGCCGAGGGCCAGCTGGGCCTGACGCGCGAATCGGTGCGCGAGCGCGAGGCCTTGCTGCGCGAGGCGCCCGGGCTGGTCGAGCCGCAAGGCTTCGCCTTCGCCGACCACGGCGCGGGCTGGGTGCAGCGCATGGGCTTCCTGGCCGTGCTGCGTGTCTACGACCGCCTGGCCGGCCGCCGCGAAGCGCACTGGGAAAGCGCCGACGGCTTCGCCATGCTGGCGCCCAACGTCAGGCGCGATGGGCTGCTGGGCGGGGTGCGCTACACCGACGCCAAGACCGACGATGCGCGCCTGGTGCTGCGCGTGCTGGACGAAGCCCGCGCCCACGGCGCGGCGGCGCTCAACTACGTCGCGGTGCGCGGCCTTGTGCGCGAGGGCGCGCGCGTCATGGGCGCGCGGCTGCTGGACGAGCGCAGCGGCCTGGAGCACGCCGTGCGCGCCCGGGTGGTCGTCAACGCGTCGGGCGCCTGGGCCGGTGCGCTGGCCGGGGAGGGCAAGGGCCCGCGCCTGCGGCCCCTGCGCGGCAGCCACCTGATCCTGCCCTCGTGGCGCCTGCCGCTGGCGCAAGCCGTCAGCCTGCGGCATCCCGTGGACCGTCGGCCGGTATTCGCCTTTCCCTGGGAGGGCGCGACCCTGGTGGGCACCACCGACGTCGACCATGGCGAGGGCCTGCACCGGGAAGCGCGCATCACGCGCGCCGAATTCGACTACCTGATGGCCGCGCTGCGCGCCGCCTTCCCGCAGCTGGGCCTGGGCGACGGCGACGTGCTTGCCACCTATGCCGGCGTGCGGCCCGTGATCGACGGCGGCAGCCATGGCGCCCCATCGAAGGAGAAGCGCGAGCATGTGGTGTGGTCGGAGCCGGGCCTGGTGTCGGTCACCGGCGGCAAGCTGACCACCTTCCGCGCCATTGCCCTCGACACCCTGCGCAACGCGTTGCCCCAGCTGCCCGGCTGGCGGCCCGACCTGTCGTCCACGCCGGTGTTCGCGCCGGTTCCCGTTCCGGCGTGCCGCGTGCTGGCGGCCGGCGTGCTGCGGCGCCTGGGCGGGCGCCATGGCGCGCGGGCCCAGGACCTGATCGATGCCGCGGCCGAGGGCGAACTGGAACCCGTGCCCGGGACCGCGACCTTGTGGGCGGAGCTGCGCTGGGCCGCGCGCGCCGAGCAGGTGCGCACCCTGGGCGACCTGCTGCTGCGCCGCACCCGGCTCGGCATCCTGCTGCCGGAAGGCGGCGCCGCCCACTTCGCACGCATCCGCGCCATCTGCCAGCCCGAGCTCGGATGGCGCGACGGCGAATGGCTGGCCGAACAGGCCGCCTACGTGGCATCATGGCGCGAGTGCCATGGCATTCCCCCCGCATCCCCAGAATAAGAAAACAAGTACAACATCGATGCCCGACCCGCTGATCCTCGCCATCGACAATGGCACCCAGAGCGTGCGCGCGCTCCTGTTCGACCTGCGCGGCGACATCGTCGCCAAGTCGCAAGTCCACCTGCAGGCCTATTTCTCCACCCAGCCGGGCTGGGCGGAGCACGATGCCGACGGCTACTGGCAGGCGGTGTGCGAGGCCTGCCGCAAGCTGTGGGACATGCCGGGCGCGGACCGCGCGCGGGTGGCCGGCGTGGCGGTGACGACCCAGCGCGGCACCGTGGTCAACCTGGACCGGGAAGGGCGCCCGCTGCGCCCCGCGATCACCTGGCTCGACCAGCGCCGCACGGAGCAGGTGCCGCCCATCGGGCCGGTGTGGCGCAGCGCCTTCAAGCTGGCGCGGGTGGCCGACACCATCGATTACTTCCGCGGCGAAGCCGAGATCAACTGGATCGCGGCCCACCAGCCCGAGGTCTGGCAGGCCACCGACAAGTTCCTGCTGCTCTCCGGCTGGCTGAACTACCGCCTGTGCGGGCGCTTCATCGATTCGTCCGGCTCGCAGGTGGCCTACCTGCCTTTCGACTACAAGCGCCGGCGCTGGGCCGCCGCGCGCGACTGGAAATGGCAGGCGCTGGCTGTCGCGCCCCATATGCTGCCCGAGCTGGCCGAGCCGGGCACGCGCATCGGCAGCGTCACCGCCCAGGCGGCCCGGGAGACCGGGATTCCGGAAGGCTTGCCGCTGCTGGCGGCGGCGGCCGACAAGGCCTGCGAAGTGCTCGGGGCGGGCTGCCGCGAGCCGCACGTGGGCTGCCTGAGCTACGGCACCACCGCCACCATCAACACCACCACCTCGCGCTATGTCGAGGTGACGCCTTTCGTGCCGCCGTATCCGGCCGCCATCCCCGGCGCCTACAGCACCGAGGTGCAGGTCTTCCGCGGCTACTGGATGGTCAACTGGTTCAAGGAGCAGTTCGGCCACCATGAGCAGGCGCGCGCGCTGCAGGAGGACGTGGCGCCGGAGCGCCTGTTCGACGAGCTGGCCAATGCCGTGCCGCCCGGCTCGATGGGGCTGATGCTGCAGCCCTACTGGACGCCCGGCATCCGGGTGCCGGGCAGGGAAGCCAAGGGCGCGATCATCGGTTTCGGCGATGTGCACACGCGCGCCCACGTCTACCGCGCCATCCTCGAAGGGCTGGCCTATGCGCTGCGCGAGGGGAAGGAACGCATCGAGAAGCGCAGCGGCACGCGCATCACGGAGCTGCGCGTGTCGGGCGGCGGCTCGCAGAGCGATGCGGCGATGCAGCTCACGGCCGACATCTTCGGCCTGCCGACCTCGCGCCCGCACGTCTACGAGACTTCCGGCCTGGGCGCGGCCATCGACGCGGCGGTGGGGCTGGGACTGCACCCTGACTTCGGCAGCGCCGTGAACGCGATGACGCGCGTGGGCCGGGTGTTCGAACCCATTCCGGAAAACCAGGCGATCTACGAGCGGCTGTACCGCGAGGTCTACGTGAAGATGTACCGCCGCCTGCAGCCGATGTACCGCGACATCGCCCGAATCACGGGTTACCCGCGCCAGGCATGAGCGGTCAGACGATCTTCATCCGGTCGGCCAGCAGGGCTTCGTAGGTCATGTTCTGCAGCATGGTGTAGTGCACGGGATCGAGGTCCACGAACTGCACGCCGTAGCTGTAGATGTCGCCATGGCCGGCGGCCGACTTGTCGAACGTCTCGTTGCGCACGATGGCCATGGTGTCGATCCGGGTTTCCTGGCTGGCGGCCGGGATCGCGATCGTGAACTGCATGCCCACCACCTCCTCGCCGCGCGGGAAGGGCAGCGGCGAATCGATCCTGGCCCCCGTGACCGAGATATTCGTGAGCGTGCAATCGATGGGCACGGCGGCCGGCTGGGCCGTGCTCCTGACCCGCGCCGGCAGCTCGGTCTTGACCCGCATCGCCCCGCGCAGGCTGGTGCCCTGGATCGAGGTCGGGAAGGACAGGTGCACATAGAACAGCGGCCGCCCGAACACGCGTTCGACGCTACAGGCGAAGGAGCAGACATTGACGCCCGAGAACACCCGCACCGTGACCCTTTCGCCTTCGATCAGGCCGATCGGCGTCCCGTTTTCCACCGGAATCTTGACGATGATGTACTCATCCTTCACATAGCCGATCAGGGTCGAAAAATGCGGAACCGGCTTGACGCCCCGCTGCGTCACGATCTGCAGGCGTACGCCGACCTGCAGGTTGAGGGCCTCGAACTGGAACTCCTGGGTTGCTGCGCCGTTCATGTGTGTACAGTCGAAACTGATATTGCAAAAAGGAAATGGCGGCAATGATAGCACCGCCCGCATAGGCATGCCGCACGCGCTGCGGGACGAATCGTCCGGCCGCTGGGACGAGCGGCGGCGGCGGGGCGGCGCCGCGCTGCTATACTCCGCGCACCATGAAACCAGCTCTTCCGCACGCGCCTTTTCCTCCCGTCCCCAGGACCATCGCGTGGACCGTGCTCGTGTGGACGGCGATCAGTGCGCTCGGCGCGCTCCAGACCTTCAGCGACAACCTGCGCGCCGGCATGGAGAGCCACTATCCCGCGCTGCTGGTCACCTGGTTCATCGAATATGCGGTGCCCCTGATGGTCCTGAGCGCGGGGCTGAGCCTCGCCCTGGCGCGCTGGCCGGTGCTGGTGGCGCGCCCGCGCCGCGTGATCGCGCTGTTCGTCGGCCTGATGGCGCTGTTCCAGCCGCTGCAATGGCTGTACATGGCCTGGCTGCGCGGCTACCTGCCGATCGCCACGCCGGAGGAGGGCTGGCAACTGCTGCTCAAGATGCTGCTGGTCGGCTGGTTTTCGACCACCGGCACCTTCGCCGCCATCCTGGCGATCCATTACTGGCGCCACGCCATGGAGCGCGAGCTGGCCTGGCAGCGTTCGCAAACCGACATGCTCAACCTGCGCCTGGCGCTGGAAGAGCAGCGCATGCAGGCGCTGCGCGCCCAGTTCGAACCGCACTTCCTGTTCAACGCGCTGAGCGCGATCAGCGCCCTGGTCCGCGACAACAACAAGTCGCTGGCGCTGGGCGGCATCGGCCGCCTGAGCGACCTGCTGCGCTACGCCTTGTCGGCCAGCGCGCGCAATACCGCCACCGTCGCCGAGGAACTGCAGTTCGTCGAGGACTACCTGGACCTGCAGCGCCTGCGCTACGAAGACAGGCTGCAGGTGAACATCGAAGGCGCGGGCGGCTACCTGCACGAGGTCACCTGTCCGCCCCTGATCCTGCAGCCGCTGCTCGAGAACGCCCTGCGCCACGACCTCGACTGCCGCGAAGGGCAGGGCGACATCCGCGTGCATTTCGAGCGCGGCGACGGCGCGCTCTCGATCCGGGTCAGCAATCCCGCCAGCGGCCAGGCCTCCCCGAACCGCGGCGCGGGCCTGGGCCTGGCGAATACGCGCGACCGCCTGCGGCTCATGCACCCGGCGGCCTCGCTCGACGCGGGGCTGCAGGGCGGCCGCTTCGTGGCCGAGATCCGCCTGCCGCTGGTAGAACAGGACTAGCGCCATGCCGGTACGCTACCTGATCGTCGACGACGAAGCGCGCAGCCGCACCAACCTGCGCCTCGCCCTGGCCGAGGCCGTGGACTGGGAGCTGGCCGCCGAGTGCGACAGCGCCGCCGGCGCGCGCAGCGCGATGCAGCAGCATGAGCTCGACCTGATCTTCCTCGACATCCAGATGCCGGGCGAGTCGGGACTGGTGCTGGCGCGCGAGATCGCCGCCCAGCCCATGCCGCCGCTGGTCGTCTTCGTGACCGCCTACAGCGAACACGCCATCGATGCCTTCGAGGTGTTCGCGCTCGACTATCTCTTGAAACCGGTCGCCGACGCGCGCCTGGCGCAGGCGGTGGAGCGGGCGACGGCCATGCTCGCGCAGCGCCAGCGCGGCAGCTACGGCGCGGCCTTGCGCGACTATGCCAATGCGGGCACGGACCAGCGCATGGACCACGTCAACGTGCGCTCGGTCGGCAGCATCGAGCAGATCCGCTTCGCCGACATCCTGTGGATGCAGGCGGCCAGCAACTACGTCGAGCTGCACCTGGACGGGCGCACGGTCCTGCACCGCATCACGCTCAACCGCCTGGAAGCGCTGCTGCCGCCGGCGGACTACCTGCGCGTCCACCGCAGCACCCTCGTCAGGCGCGACCAGATCGCGCGGCTGGCCACCGGCGGCGACGGCACCTGGCGGCTGAGTCTACGCTGCGGCGCCGAGGTGGCGGTGAGCGAACGCCATCTTCCCGCGCTGAAAACGGCCATGTGACGAAACCCCGCGCGGCTGGGACGGCTGCGCTGTTTCCGGCCTGGCGGCCTCCCTATACTGGTTACTTTAATCACCAACGGGAGACCACCTTGCGCATGCACTTCGCATCCCTCATCCGCATGGCGCTCGCCTGCGCCTGCTGCACACCGCTCGCCGGCCAGGCTGCCGACGACGCGCTGGTGCGCGCCGCGACGGACCGCGCGATCCGTCCCCTGATGGAAGAATACGGCGTGCCCGGCATGGCGGTCGCCGTCACCGCCGGCGGCCGTACCATGTTCTTCAATTACGGGCTGGCCTCGAAAGAGGAGGGCAAGCCGGTCAGCGAGCATACGCTGTTCGAACTTGGCTCGATCAGCAAGACCTTCGCCGCGACCCTGGCCTTGCAGGCCCAGGCCCAGGGCAAGCTGTCGCTGGACGAGCATCCCGGCCGCTACCTGCCCTCCTTGAAGGGCAGCGCCATCGACAAGGCCACGCTGCTGCATCTCGGCACCTACACGGCGGGCGGCCTGCCCCTGCAATTCCCCGACGGGATAGCCGGCGAGCGCGGCATGCTGGCCTGGTTCCGGGCCTGGAAGCCCGATGCGATCCCGGGGGCGCAGCGCCGCTACTCCAACCCCAGCATCGGATTGCTCGGCCATGCGACGGCCGCCGCGCTGGATTCGGGTTTTGGCGAAGCTGTCGAGCGGCAGCTGTTCCCGGCGCTCGGCATGGGCGAGAGCCACGTACGGGTGCCGCAGGCGGCGATGGGACGCTACGCCTGGGGCTACGACCAGAACAATGCGCCGGTGCGCGTCAGGAGCGACGTCGCCGACGCCCAGACCTATGGCGTCAAGTCGAGCGCGGCCGACATGATCCGCTACCTGCAGGCGAACATCGAGCCTGCCGGTCTTGCGGGTCCCGTGCGGCAAGCAGTCGAGGGAACCCAGGTCGGCTACTTCCAGGTCGGCGAGATGGTGCAGGGGCTCGGATGGGAGCAGTACCGTCCGCCCGTGACGCTGGAGCGCCTGCTGGCCGGGAATGCGCCCGGCATCATCTTCGAGCCGAATCCTGCCACGCCCCTCAAGCCGCAGACGGCGCCGCCCGGCACCCTGTTCAACAAGACCGGTTCGACCCGGGGCTTCGGCGCCTATGCGGCCTTCGTGCCGAGCCACAGGATCGGCATCGTCATCCTGGCCAACAAGAACTACCCGATCCCGGCCAGGGTCAAGGCAGCCCATGCGGTCCTGGCCGCGCTGCTTCCGGAGACGGCCAAATGAGCGGCACCGTGAACACCTTCTCCGCGCGCGCAGGCGGCATGCTGCTCGCCCTGGCTTGCCTGGCCGGCAGCGCCGCCGCAGCTACCGGGCCGGCCGGCTACGCCCTCGACAACACCGAAGTGCGCGACATCCGCGCCCGGGCCCTGCAGCGCGATTACCAGCTCTATGTCGCCTTGCCCGACTCGTACAAGGAGGGCGCCAGGCGCTACCCGGTGCTGTTCGTGTCCGACGCCAACTACGCGTTTCCCGTGGTGCGCAATATCGCCCAGCGCCTGCACAAGCATGCCGGCATGGAGGAGGTGATCGTGGTCGGCCTGTCGTACGCCAAGGGCGACAACGGCATGCACAGCCGGCGGCGCGACTACACACCCAGCGTGCCGCGCAAGCAGGCCTACAGCGCCGTCATGCCCGGACGCCCGCCCGAATTCGGCCAGGCGGCGGCCTACGGCAAGTTCCTGACCAGTGAAGTGCTGCCCCTGGTCGCGCGCCACTATCGTGCGGACATGCGGCGCAAGGTCTTCGTCGGCCATTCCTACGGCAGCCTGCTCGGCCTGGAGATGCTGCTGAGCGAGCCGCGCAGCTTCGAGCACTACATCCTCGGCAGCCCGTCGCTGTGGTTCGACGCGGGCGTGATGTTCGAGCGCGAAAAGGCGTACGCGGGGCGCCACAGGGACTTGCCGGCATCGGTGTTCTTCGGCATCGGCGGGCTGGAACGCCTGGCGCCGGGGAAGACGCGCTCGCGCAGCGAGGAGGACGCCGACATGGTGGAAGACCTGCGCGAATTCGACGGCGCGCTCAGGACCCACCGCTACCCGCACCTGAAGACGCAGTTGCGCGTGTTCCACGAGGAGGACCATGCGAGCGTGTTCCCCTCCGTGCTGACCCACGGTCTGCGCAGCTACCTCAGCTCGTCGAAGTGAGCGCGTGCCGCTCGAAATGCAGGCGGTCGTACCACACGCCTTTCAACTCGAAACTGCGCCGCGAGTGGCCGAACTGGACGAAGCCGTTGCGCAGCAGGACGCGCACCGATCCCAGGTTCTCGGCGCGCGCATCGGCCTCGATGCGCCGCAGCCCCAGCGCGCCGAAGGCGAAGTCCAGCACCTGGCGCACGGCTTCGCTCGCGTAGCCCTTGCCGCCGGCGGATTCGCCGATACGGTAGCCCAGCACGGCGGAGTGGAAGTGCGCGCGCCGGACGTTGCTGAGATTGACCCGCCCGACGATGTCGCCGGCGCCGGATTTGACGAGGAACTGGTAGCCCCGGTCTTTCTCCGCCTCTTCGATCGCGAGGGCCACCGCCCGCGCGACGCCCTCCCTGGAATAGTAGGCGGGCGGGCGCGCGTTGATCGTGGATTCGAAGAAGGCGCGGTTGGCGAGTTCGAACGCAAGCAGTGCGTCCACATCGGCATGGCCTGGTGCGGCGAGATGGATGGCGGTCATGGGGAGGATTCCGGCTTCGATGACCGGAATTCTACAAGCTGCCGCCCCTTGCCGTCTCAGTGCGCGACCGCTTCGCGCACCGTGTCCCAGGCCGCGCCGGCGCAGACCGACACCACGCGGTTGCGGCCGGCCGACTTGGCCTCGTACATGGCGCGGTCGGCGACGATGAAGTAGGAACGCAGGTCGTCGAACAGGGTCGGGACGATGGTCGCCACGCCCACGCTGACCGTCACCATTTCCGACGTGGTGGAGCGCGGGTTGGGAATCGCCAGGCGTTCGACGTGGGCGCGGATGGCTTCGGCCAGGCTGGCGGCGCCGTCGGCGCCGGTCTCGGCCAGCAGCACCACGAATTCCTCGCCGCCGTAGCGCGCCGCCAGGTCGGTCGGGCGCACCGCGTGCTCCTGCAGCACCTCGGCCACCATTTGCAGGCATTCGTCGCCGGCCGCGTGGCCCAGGCTGTCGTTGTAGCCCTTGAAATGGTCGACGTCGAGCACGAGCAGCGACAGCGGCTGGCCGCTGCGGATGGCGCGCTGCCATTCCTTCTCGAGGGCGCTGTCGAAGTGGCGGCGGTTGGCGATGCGGGTCAGCGGATCGACCAGCGCCGCGCGCTGCAGCGCCGTCTCGGACTGCTTGTGGTGGGTGATGTCGTGCAGCAGGACGACGAACAGCGGGTCGCTGCCGGCCATGGGCGTCAGGCTCATGTCCATCGCATGCAGCGAACCGTCGCGCTGGCGCACCAGCACTTCGCGCGTGCCGCGGCAGCGGGCCGCGAGCTCCGGGGCGTCGCGGTCGGCGAAATAGGCCGCGTAGTGCTCGCCGCAGGGCTCCCCTAACAGGTGGGCCAGCGGCATGCCGGCCAGTTCCCCGGCCGACCAGGCCACGCAGCGCTCGCTGGCCGGGTTGGCGTAGACGATGCGGCCGTCGCCGTTCACTACCAGCAAGCCTTCGTCCATGCCGTCCAGGATCATCTGGAGGCGGTCGGTCTGCTGTTTCTGGCTCACGCTGTTGTTGCGGAAGCGCAGGTGGGCGCTGACGCGGGCGCAGACCTCGGCCAGGCGTACCGGCTTCGAGATGTAGTCGACCGCGCCGGTGTCGAAGCCGGCCACGATGTCCTCGGTCTCGCCGCAGGCGCTGATGAAGATGACGGGGATGTGGGCGGTGTCGGGCTGGCGCTTGAGGCGGCGGCAGATCTCCAGGCCGTCGAGGTCCGGCAGCAGGACGTCGAGCAGGATCAGGTCCGGCTGGACGCGCGCGGCGATATCGAGGGCGCGCTTGCCAGTATTGGCGACGAAGGTCTGGTAACCCTGCTGGCGCATGATCTCCTGCAGCAGCCCGAGGCTGTCAGGGGCGTCGTCGACGATCAGGATCGCGGACTGGCGCGCGGGCGCGGAGAACGCGAGGGCAGGGGGAATCATGAGGTTGCTGGTCAAAACGGCATGGTGACCAGACGATCATACTCCCAAAATGAATCCGTGCGGCAACTTTTATTGCTGGTTATTTACGAAGAATGTTTAGTTATGGCTGCCTATGTTGCGAGCCTGCCACTAACGTTGTGAATTTGCCACTTGGCGCCGGAGCGGGAGACCGCGGCCGTGGCGGCGCCGGAGCGCGGCCACGGCCGGGAGGAATTACATCAGGTCGGAGATCAGCTTGCCCAGGATGGCGATGCCTTCACGGATGCGTTCCGGCGGCACGGTCACGAAGGACAGGCGCAGGGTGTTGGTTTCCGGCTCGTTGGCGTAGAAGGGTGCGCCCGGCACGAAGGCCACGCGTGCGGCCAGCGACTGGTCGAGCAGCTTCATGGCGTCGATGTGCTTCGGCAGGGTCACCCAGATGAACATGCCGCCTTCCGGCTTGGTCCAGGTCACGCCGGCCGGGAAGTGCTCGGCCATCGCGTCCAGCATCACCTGGCACTGGTCGCCGTACAGCTTGCGGATGGTCGGGATGTGCTGGTCCAGGAAACCGTCCTTGACCACTTCGTGCACGACCATCTGGGTCAGCTGGGCGGTGTGGAGGTCGGCGGCCTGCTTGGCCAGCTCGAGGCGGCGCACCAGCGGCAGCGGGGCGCACACGTAGCCGAGGCGGATGCCCGGGGTCAGGACCTTGGAGAAGGAGCCCATGTAGATCACGCCGTCCGGGTTCATCGCCACCATCTTCGGCGACGGCGCGCCCTTGTAGCTCAGGGCGCCGTAGGGGTCGTCCTCGATCAGCGGCAGGCCGAGGCGGGCGCAGGTTTCCACCAGTTCCTGGCGGCGTTCGACCGACAGGCTGCGGCCGGTCGGGTTCTGGAAGTTCGGCAGCGAGTACAGCAGGCGTGCGCCCTTGGCGACGGCGTCGATCGACGCGGGCACCAGGCCGTGTTCGTCGGTGTCGACCGATTTGAATTCAGGACGGTAGACCGAGAAGGCCTGGAGCGCGCCCAGGTAGCTCGGGGTTTCCACCAGCACGCGGCTGCCTTCGTCGATCAGGACCTTGCCCAGCAGGTCGAGCGCCTGCTGCGAGCCCGAGGTCATGAGGATCTGTTCCGGCAGGATTCTGGAACCTTCCGTCGACAGCGAATTGGCAATCCATTCCCGCAGCGGGCCATAGCCGTCGGTCGGGCCATACTGCAGCGCGACCTTGCCGTTCTGGCTCAGCACCTTGTCGTAGGCCGACTTCATGACCTCGACCGGGAAGGTGGCTGGCGAAGGCAGGCCACCGGCGAAGGAGATGATCTCCGGACGCTGGGTGATCTTCAGGATCTCGCGGATGAACGAGCTTTGCAGCTGTTGCGCGCGTTCCGAGAACTGCCACTGGATGGGATTGGGATTTTCAATTTTCATTACTGTCTCACATGCTCACAGGAAGGGACCGCGGGGGTGTACCGGGCCATTATAAAGCACGCCGGATAGGCGGCTTCGCCAAGGCCGGGCCGGGTAGGCCCAGCCCATCGTATTACTGCAGCCAGCTTAATCTTCAGGCAACTTCGACGATCATTTCGATCTCGACGCAGGTGCCGCGCGGCAGCGAGGCCACGCCGAAGGCCGAGCGCGCGTGCTTGCCGGCCTCGCCGAACACCTCGCCCAGCAGCTCCGAGCAGCCGTTGGTGACCAGGTGCTGCTCGTTGTATTCCGGGGTCGAGGCCACCAGGCTCATGACCTTGACGATGCGCTTCACGCGGGTCAGGTCGCCGCCCACGGCTTCCTGCAGGGTGCCGATCAGGTCGATCGCGACCGAGCGCGCGGCGGCCTGGCCCTCTAGAGTGGTCTTGTCCTTGCCCAGGATGCCGGCATTCGGGCTGCCGTCGGCGTTCTTGGCGATGTGGCCCGAGATGAATACCAGGTTACCGGTCTGCACGTACATGACGTAGGCGGCGGCCGGGGTTGCCGGGGCCTGCAGGGTGATGTTCAGTTCTTTGAGTTTGTCGTAGACGGACATGCTATTTCCAGGTTGCGGTGGGTGAAGGCGATATTGTACGTCGTGTCACGAACGCCGGGTATTTTGCTAGCGTTATCAACTGGTTATCGAAGCCGCCGGGCTCGTTGTAGCCGCCATCGTAACCAAGGTCTTCCCGTGACGGTAGGGCGCGGAGAGTACCTCCGAAAAAAGCGTCGCGTCGACGTTCGCACCGGTGAGGGGCAATCCCAGGCGAGCGACATCGGCCAGCCTGCCTTCCCGCTTCATCCGCATCGCCCCCGCCAACGCCGCCGCCCCAGCCCCTTCCGCCACGTTGTGCGTGCACGCATGCAGCACCCGCATCGCCTCCGCCACCTCCTCGTCGCTCACCGCGATCACATCCTCCGCATACCGCAGCACCACCTCCAGCGACGCCGCATCCGGCGTCCGGCACGCCATCCCATCCGCCAGCACGGTGCTCACCGGCGCATCGACTGCCTTCCCTGCCTGCCACGACAGCAGATAGGCCGGCGCATGCGCCGACACCACCCCCACGATCCGCGTCCGCAGCCCCAGCGCCTCGCGCGCGGCCACCGCCGCCGCGAAGCCCGATCCCTGCCCGATCGGCACCAGCACGAGATCAAGCCCCGGCCGCGCGCGGAACAGCTCCAGCCAGTAGCTGGCCACGCCCGCCACCAGGTCAGGGTGGTAGGAGGGCACCATGTGCAGGCGTTCGCGGTCCGCCAGTGCGCAGGCGTACTCGCGGCTCTCCTGGAAATCGCTCCCGTGTTCGACCATCCGCGCGCCCAGTGCCCGCATCGCGGCGTTCTTTTCAACGCTGTTCCCGTGCGGGACCACAATAGTCGCTTCCAGCCCATTCCTGCGCGCCGCGAACGCGATCGACTGCCCATGGTTGCCGCGCGTGGCCGCCGCCACGCCGCGCAGGCCAGGCTCGCGGCGCAGCAGGCGCTCCATGTACACCACGCCGCCGCGCAGCTTGAAGGCGCCGGCCGGGCCGTGGTTCTCGTGCTTGACCCAGGTTTCCAGGCCGAGCGCTTCATCGAGCAAGGGCCAGCGGTACTGCGGCGTGGGCTGCATCGCGGTGTACACGGTGCCGGCGGCGTTCTCGAGGTCCGCCAGGTCGGGCAGCATCATGGAAAATCCTTTCTATATGGTTAGTGACGAACCTGCATGCGGCGCGCCGCGAACACGACGCCGACCACGGCCAGCGCGAACAGGCAGTTGACGAGGGTGAGCGCTTCGCCGAGCAGGACGGCGGCGCCGATCAGGCTCAGGAAGGGCTGCAGCAGCTGCACCTGGCCGACGCGCGCCACGCCGCCCAGCGCCAGGCCGCGGTACCAGAAGAAAAAGCCGGTGAAGGTCGAGCCGACGCTCACGTAGGCGAACGCCGTCCAGGCGTGCGGGCCGACCTGGCCGAGCTGCGCGAGCTGGGGCGCGCACAGCCAGGCCACCAGCGGCAGCAGGACCGGCACCGACAGCACCAGCGCCCAGCAGATGACTTCCGGCCCGCCCATGCTGCGCGCCAGGCGGCCGCCTTCCGCATAGCCCATCGCCGCCAGGGGAACGGCGCCGAGCACCAGCAGGTCGGCCAGGTGCAGCGCACCGCCGCCCTGGGCCAGCGCGAAAACGATCACCAGCCCGGCACCGAGCAAGGCCATCACCCAGAAGCCCTGCGATGGACGTTCGTAGCCGCGCAGCGCGGCGTAGAGGGCGGTGGCCAGGGGCAGCACGCCGACCAGCAGCGCGCCGTGCGAGGCGGGCAGGGTGCGCAGGGCGAGCGAGGTCAGGAGCGGAAAGCCGACGATGCAGCCGGCAATGACCAGCGCGAGCTGCCACAAGGCGGCGCGCGATGGCAGCGGCACGCGCTTCCACGCCAGCCAGGCCGCCGCCAGCACGGCCGCGCCCAGGGCCCGTCCCAGCGCGACGAAGATCGGGTCGAGCTCCGCCACCGCCATCCGGGTGAACGGAATCGTCAGGCTGAAGATCGCCACGCCGGCCAGGCCGAGCAGCATGCCGCGCGTCTCGTCGAGGGCGATCGTCGGGGCTGGACAGGTCGTGGCGGCGTTCATGGATTTTCCTTGCAAGTTCGGTATCGGCAGGTCTATGCTATCCCAGCAAACCAGTACAGTCCCAGTACACTTGCGCACATACTTTTTGCACTGTGATGGTGAAATGACCAATACGCACCTACCCATGCTTTTGAGCCGCGAATCCGGCGAAGCGCTGGCCGACCAGATCGTCCGCTCGGTGGCCGTCCGCATCGACGAGCGCCTGTTGCGGCCCGGTGCGCGCATGCCCTCGATCCGCCAGTTCGCCACGACCCACGGCGTGTCGCCCTTCACCGTGGTGGCCGGCTACGACCGGCTGGTGGCCCAGGGCTACCTGGAATCGCGCCGCGGCGCGGGCTTCTTCGTGCGCGAGCGCGCCGTGGCGGAAGAGCGCAGGCCGGCGCCGGCACAGGAAAAAGCCCCCGCTACCCTGGACGTGGCCTGGCTGATCCGCAGCATGTTCCGCCAGGCGCCGCTGCACCTCTCGCCCGGCGCCGGCGTGCTGCCCGGCGACTGGCTGGACGGCCCGGCGGTGGCCAATGCCTTGCGCGCGCTGAGCCGGCAGAACAGCAGTTCCCTGATGAACTACGGCGCGCCGCAGGGCTTCCTGCCGCTGCGCCAGCAGCTCCAGCTCAAGCTGGCCGAGATCGAGATCGAGGCCGGTCCGGAGCAGCTGGTGACGACCCTGGGCGTGACCCAGGCGCTGGACCTGGTGGCGCGCGAGTTCTGCCAGCCGGGCGACACGGTGCTGGTCGACGACCCGGCCTGGTTCCTGATGTTCGGCTCCTTCGCGGCGATGGGACTGAAGGTGGTCGGGGTGCGGCGCCTGGCCGACGGCCCGGACATCGCCCAGCTGGCCCAGCTGGCCGAGCTGCACAAGCCGCGCCTGTACGTGCTGAATTCGGTGCTGCACAACCCCAGCTCCACCTCGCTGTCGGGGGCCAAGGCCTTCCAGGTGCTGCGCCTGGCCGAGCAGCACGGCTTCACGGTGGTCGAGGACGATATCTACAGCGACCTGCACCCGGGCGGGGCCACGCGCCTGGCCGCGCTCGACCAGCTGCAGCGCGTGATCTACCTGGGCGGCTTCTCGAAATCGATGGCGGCCAACCTGCGCGTCGGTTTCATCGCGACCTCCAGCGAGCGCGCCCAGCGCCTGGCCGACCGCAAGATGCTGGCCACGCTGACCACCAGCGACATCGGCGAGCGGGTCGTGTACAAGGTCTTGTCCGAGGGCCACTACCGCAAGCACCTGGATCGCATCCGCACCCGGCTCGACGCGGTGCGTCCACGCGCGCTGCGGCGCATGGAGCAGCTGGGCATGCGGCCCGACCCGGCGCCGGCGGCCGGCATGTTCGTCTGGGTCGATGCCGGACGCGACACCAACCTGCTGGCCGCCCGGGCCATGCAGGAAGACTTGCTGCTGGCGCCCGGCAGCCTGTTCTCGCCGAACCAGCTGCCGTCCACCTACATGCGCCTGAACGTCGCCACCCTGCAGGAGGAGGGCGTGTGGTCCTTCTTCGAGAAAGCGATGGCGCAGGCATGAAAGATTTGCCGGTTTGCTTTCCATGCCGAAATTCCTTTTGCACCCAAAGCTTTTGTGCAAATTTTGTTAATTCGTCAACGATTTCATGCTGCCGGCCCTTGAAATCCTTACCCTTCACCCAATATGCGGTCGGTCTGTATCAACCCTGACCACCATTCACGAGGAACAAGATGGCTGTCGCCGAAAAAGAAACCCTTGGCTTTCAAGCAGAAGTAAAGCAGCTGCTGCAACTGATGATCCACTCCTTGTATTCGAACAAGGAGATCTTCCTGCGCGAACTCATTTCGAACGCATCCGACGCCGCCGACAAGCTGCGCTTCGAGGCGATCAACAACGACGCCCTGTACGGCAACGACCATGAACTGAAGATCAAGGTCCTGTTCGACAAGGACGCGAAGACCATCACCATCTCGGACAACGGCATCGGCATGAGCCGCGAGGAGGTGATTTCGCACCTGGGCACCATCGCCAAGTCGGGCACCAAGGAATTCTTCAGCAAGCTGTCGGGCGACCAGCAGGCGGACGCCGCCCTGATCGGCCAGTTCGGCGTGGGCTTCTACTCGGCCTTCATCGTGGCCGAGAAGGTGATCGTCCACACCCGCCGCGCCGGCGCCTTCGCGTCGGAAGGCGTGCGCTGGGAATCGAGCGGCGAGGGCGACTACAGCGTCGAGCCGATCGAGAAAGTCAACCGCGGCACCGACATCATCCTGCACCTGCGCGCCGGCGAAGAGGACCTGCTGTCCGCCTGGAAGCTCAAGTCCATCATCCGCAAGTACTCGGACCACATCTCGCTGCCGATCGTGATGCAGAAGGAAGAGTGGGACGAGGAGAAGAAGCAAACCGTCCTGAAGGACGAGTTCGAGACCGTCAACCAGGCCAGCGCGCTGTGGGCGCGCAGCAAGTCGGACGTGAGCAAGGAGCAGTACGACGAGTTCTACAAGCACGTCTCGCACGACTTCCAGGAGCCGCTGACCTACACCCACAACCGCGTCGAAGGCCGCAGCGAGTATACCCAGCTGCTCTACGTGCCGAGCCACGCTCCGTTCGACCTGTGGGACCGCAACAAGCGCGGCGGCATCAAGCTGTATGTGAAGCGCGTCTTCATCATGGACGACGCCGAGCAGCTGATGCCGACCTACCTGCGCTTCATCAAGGGCGTGATCGACTCGGCCGACCTGCCGCTGAACGTCTCGCGCGAGATCCTGCAGGAGTCGCGCGACGTGCGCGTGATCCGCGAAGGCTCGACCAAGCGCGTGCTGGGCATGCTGGAAGAACTGGCGAACGCGGACGAGCAGGAGACCAAGGACAAGTACGCCACCTTCTGGAAGGAATTCGGCCAGGTGCTGAAGGAAGGCATCGGCGAGGACGCGACCAACAAGGACCGCATCGCCAAGCTGCTGCGCTTCGCCTCGACCGCGAACGAGTCGGATGAGCAGAACGTTTCCTTCGGCGACTACATCGGCCGCATGAAGGAAGGCCAGGACAAGATCTACTACGTCACCGCCGACAACTACACCGCCGCGAAGAACAGCCCGCATCTGGAAATCTTCCGCAAGAAGGGCGTGGAAGTGCTGCTCATGACCGACCGCGTCGACGAGTGGATGCTGTCCTTCCTGAGCGAGTTCGAAGGCAAGGAGCTGGTGTCGGTGGCCAAGGGCGGCCTGGACCTGGGCGCGCTGGAGGACGAGGCAGAGAAGAAGGAACACGCCGAGACCGAGACCCAGTACCAGGAACTGGTCGAGAAGATGAAGGGCGCGCTGGGCGAGAAGGCCAAGGACGTGCGCGTGAGCTTCCGCCTGACCGATTCGCCGGCCTGCCTGGTGGCGGACGAAAACGAACTGTCGGGCAACCTGCTGCGCATGCTGAAGGCGGCCGGGCAGAATGCGCCGGAGTCCAAGCCTATTCTCGAGATCAATCCGAATCATCCGCTGGTGATGCGCTTGAAGTACGAGGACGCGGCGGGGCAGCGCTTCGGCGACTGGTCGCATATCCTGTTCGACCAGGCGATGCTGGCGGAAGGCGGCAGCCTGACGGATCCGGCGTCGTTCGTGAAGCGGCTGAACGAGATGCTGCTGGCGACCACCAAGTAATCGGGTTCGGCGTATGGACAGCCGGGGCAGCGATGCTCCGGCTTTTTTATTGATGCGCGAGCAAACTTGGGTTCCGGCCTTTGCCGGAACGACGGTTAGGGTAGCGGACTACGGAAGATATTGAGGCCCGCACCTCCTGTCCGTCATTCCCGCGAAGGCGGGAACCCAGGTTATCCAGAATACCCGCAACGCATCCCGGCACAGCGGTAAGATGAAGCTCCCGCATCTCCGGGTAAACCACCCATGCTCAAACCCACCGCTCTCGCCGCCGCGCTGCTCCTGGCCTGCGCATCCGCCCCCGCTTCCGCCCAGCACGCCCTGGTTGCCGGCAGCATCCAGAAAGTCAGCTACGAACCCCGCGGCTCCGACGATTGCCCCGAGCCCTGCCCACCGGTCGCGCCACGGGCCGACGGACTCACCGCCGTCTGCATTTCCAATATGGGAGGCTGCGAATCGATCGAACTCAAGGTCGAACGCGACGCCGAAGGAGTGAGCCCGCGCGGCAGCCGGCGCAGTTTCGGGGCGCAGCGCATCGGCGAGTGGGGGCCGACCTTTCCCGTCACCAGCAAGCTGATCGCCGTGCACCAGGATGGCAAGCGCTTGACCTGGACCCCGGCCGTGCTGCGCGATGGCCAGGTGTATGTCCTGCCCAACAGCTTCAAGCGACTGTGGAAGCAGGAAACCCCCGAGTGGATCAAGGCCGACGACCCCGCCCTGGTGCCGCTGGAGACCGAAGCCGTGCGCCTGGGTCTCTTGAAACGCTGATTCAGAGGTGGCGCGTCTCTTGCGGCGGCGTCACCCAGTTGTCGTTGCGCCCGTCGAACACGCGCACCGGCGCGGCCAGCAAATCATCAACGGGCATATCGTCGAGGCTGTTCACGGTGACCGCGACGAAAGGCCCGGACGCCGCTTCTCCCGTCGAGAAGAGCTTGATGCCGCACCCGGTGCAGAAGTTGTGCCCGTCGCGGCGCAGGTGGAAGCGGTACTCGCGCAACGCCTCCCGCCCCTGCAGCAGGCGAAAGCCTGAAGGCGGCACCTGTACCGCCCAGAAGCGCATCTTGATGCAGATGCTGCAGTTGCATTTGATCGTCCCGCGCGCAAGATCGATGTCCGCTTCGTAGCGCACCGCGCCGCAATGGCAGCTGCCGTGGTAGGTCTTCATGCGGCGCCGCTGTCCAGCCAGCCGGCGCGGTCGATCTGGTAGACCGTGACCTCGCGCTCGTGCCAGGTTTCCACGCCCTTGTAGCGCATGCCGAGCTTTTGCATGACGCGCTCGGACGCCGCGTTGCCGGGATCGCAGATGGCGCACAGCAGCGGCGCATCCAGCTCCTCGAAGGCGAAGCGCGCCATGCGCCGCGCGGCCTCGATGGCGTAGCCCTTGCCCCACTGGTCCTGGCGCAGGCGCCAGCCGATTTCGTACGGATTGGCCGGATCGTGCCCCAGGTGCTGGATGCAGCCGGCGCCCACCAGTTCCCCGGATTCGCGGTCGAGGAAGCTCCACCACGAATAGCCGAACTGTCTCCAGCGCCCCTGCACGCGCTCGATCACGGCGCGGGTCTCTTCGGGCGTCTCCGCGGCGCCCGTGATGTAGCGCATCACGACGGGATCGCTGTTCAGCGCCCTCAGGCCTTCGTAGTGGGCGGGGTTCATCGGCTCCAGCAGCAGCCGTTCGGTGGTCAAGACGGTCATGGCATCCTTTCGTTGCGGCGCGGTTCGTCGATCGCGTCCCCAAGCACATTGTAGGCAGCGGCCACGGCGCACAGCACCAGGGTCGCGCCCATCACCAGCGAGAAGGGCATGTGCATCCAGCGTCCCATGAAGGACACGAAGCCGACAGGGCAGCACATCAGCACGCATCCGGCGAAGAAATAGAGGTCGCGTTTCCAGGTGGTGGCCATCCTCACCTGTCCCCACAGCAGGACGGCGAAGGGGGCGGCCAGCAGCAGCGACACGATGACGCTGCCGGCCAGGTGTGCGCCCACGTTCTCCAGCGACAGGTTGAACAGGAAGGCGAACAGGAACATCCCCGCCACCGGCAGGTCGCCCAGGCGCAGGGAGCATGGACGCACGCGCCTGGCTAACGCGATACCTGGTCGCAGAACGCGTTCAGCAGCCGCTCGCCTTCCGGCCACGCGCCATGCCCGGACTCGGTGTTGAGGTGGCCCGCCTTGCCGATGTCGACGAAGCGGCTGCCCCAGGCGCCGGCCAGGGCGCGTGAGCGCTCGGGCGTGGCATACGGATCGTCGCTGCTGGCCAGCACGATGCTGGGGAAGGGCAGCGCTTCCATGGGGATGGGCGCGAAGCCGTTCGGGTCCACCGGATAGGAGGATGCTTCGACGTCGCTCGGCGCCGCCAGGAAGGCGCCGGCCACCTTGAGCGGCGAGCCGCAGCGCGCCCAATGGGCCACCAGGATGCAGCCCAGGCTGTGGGCTACCAGGATGGGCGCGCCCTTGCAGGCGGCCACCGCGGCGTCGAGCTCGGCCACCCATTCGTCCTTGTCGGGATTGGTCCAGTCGCGGTGCTGCGCGCGCAGCCATTGCGGATAGCGCTCGTGCCACAGCGATTGCCAATGGCGTGGACCGGAGTTCCACAAGCCCGGCACGATCAGTACGTCACATTTCATAACGGTTCCCCAAAGCGGATACGCTTGTCGAGTATATAACGGATGGAGAAACCTAGTTCACGCGTGGTCGGTCGAGGTAGCACGCACCGAGCGGCGGGAACAGGCGATCGAACGGCAGCCGGAAGAGGTCCTTGCGGTGTTCGGTCAGTTGGCCAAGCACGACCGTCGTTGCCGCGATGAGCAGGGTGAGCGTGAATACGTCGAGCAGGCTGTCCCGGTCGTGCGGGTAGACGGCGAGCCACATCGATATCACGATCATATGCGCGAGGTACAGGGTGAAGGTATAGGAAGAAAAACTCCGGATGGCGCGGCCATATCGGATCAGGCCAGACAGATCGGCGAACCGGGCGCACCAGAAATTCGTCATGACGATGAGGCAGACGAGGTAGTCGGCGAGGAATCGATCGGCACTACCGAATTTCACCGAGGCGGACGGCCAGGTCGCCCTCGCTAGCTCGCGCAGCTGGTATTCCAGCCCGGCGGCATTGTAGGCGATCAAGGCCAGCAGCGATAAACCGAACCCGATGCGGGCGAGATGCCTGGGCATGTCGTAACGCGACTGTAGATGAAACAAGGCCACGCCGGCTAGCCAGACCGGCAGCAGCAACCACAATTTGAAACCCATGATCGCCAGCGTCAGGCATACCGCGGCGACCCGCTGCCATCCGCGCAGATAGAAGGCGACGCCGAACAGCACGTAATACCAGACTTCGTAGCAGAGAGACCAGTAGGGCACGAGCAGCGGCGGCACCTCGGACAGAGTCCAGCTCTGCCCCAGGAAGAGCAGGTGCAGGGGAAGGTAAAGCTGGGGCTTATGGAGCTGGTAGTTCGTCCCTTCGTCACCGACGCCAGCAAGTACAAGGGCGCACACAAAGGCGAGCGCCAAGGTCGGTATGGCCACCGAATAGATGCGTCCGATGCGCGCCGCGGCATACTCCCGGGCCGAAGCGTTCCTGCGTTGGCTGGCGTACGCGATCACGAAGCCCGACATCACGAAGAAAATGATGACGGCTTCGCGTCCCATATCGGGCAGAAAGCCTGCGATGTCTGCACCGGGCACTTGGTACTGCAAATAATGCGCGCTAACTACCAGGAAAGCAGCAATGAAGCGGGCGAGATCGAGATACAGGGAAAATGGCTGGGGGAGCTGGACTGGTGAACGCACGTAATTCTTTTCATTACTGCTTGCAACTTTCAATAATAGCAATGTTGGTTTCCTGATGCAATGGTTGTCGTTTCTTGGCGACGAGATAGGCAAGTTTGCCCAAGTTCGTCAGGAAGAGCTGCCGGCCTTGGTCCAGACCCGTCCCAAGCGTTCCAGATGTGCCCGCCAGGTTTCCTTGCGGTGCTCTGTTACTATTCCCAGCGTATAGGTGGCCAACCCGACGGCAAGGGCCGCGACGACCCAGTCGATCACGCTGCCGGGATCATGACGGTACAGCAGCGGCCACGTATGAAGCACCAGCGGATGGGCCAGGTACAGCGTGAACGTGTAGGCGGCCAGGCTCCGTACCGGCGCGGCAATCCTGTGCAGCACGCGCAGGTCGGCGTGGCGTGCGAAGGCGAAATTCAGGCAGACGATCACGCCGACCACGTAATCGGCCAGGAAGCGGTCCGCATTGCCGAGTGCGAAGGTGTGGGCGAGCCAGGTGGAGCGGCCCCACTGCCGCATCAGAGCCTCGGCATCGCCGAGCTCATAGGCCGCCAGCAGCGCGATGCTGAGGACCCAGCCGATGCGCGCGAGCGTGCGCGGAACCGCGTGGCGCACCTGCCAGTGATAGAGCAGCACGCCGCTCAGCCAGACCGGCAGCAGCAGCCAGAGCTTGATGCCCATGATGGCCAGCACCAGTCCGCCCACGGCCAGGCGCGCAGCGCCGCGCAGGTAGAACATGACTCCGAACAGGACGTAATACCAGGCTTCGTAATTCAGCGACCACCAGGGAGCGAGCAGCGGCGGCGTCTCGGACAGGGTCCACATCTCGCCCATGAACAGCAGGTGGAAGGGAATGTAGAGATAAGGCTTGAGCAGCTGGTAGGCGCGGCTTTGTTCGACGCCGGGTACGCCGTGCAGCAGGGCGGCGGCCGCGAAGGCCAGCAGCAGAATCGGCAGCGCCACCGAATACAGGCGCGCGCAGCGCGCCACCGCATACTCGCGCGCACTGGGGCGGCGCTCGTGGGTGGTGTAGGCGATCACGAAGCCGGACAGCACGAAGAAGGCGACCACCGCCTCGCGCCCCAGCAGCATCAGCTGCGGCGCCCACGGCGCCTGAACGATCCCGAGCTGGGCGAAATGCATCGCCACGACGGCCAGCGCCGCGAGGAAGCGAACCAGGTCGAGGTAGATCGAGAAGGAGCGGTCGAGGGAGAGGGCGGCGCCCATGGTGATGTGATTGGTTGCAACAATCCCATCATAGTAGAGCCAGCCGTCGCCCGGCGCAATGCAGATCGCCGCGCCGGGTGTCGCAGAATGCGCGACTTTACAGCGCGGCGCCTTATAGTTCGGTGCGCAGGGCGAACAGCTCCGGGAACAGCACCACGTCGAGCATCTTGCGCAGGTAGCTGACGCCCGCGGTGCCGCCGGTCCCGGTCTTGAAGCCGATGATGCGCTCGACCGTGCTCACGTGGCGGAAGCGCCAGAAGCGGAAGGCCGTCTCCATGTCCACCAGCTTTTCGGCCAGCTCGTACAGGGCCCAGTGGTGCTCGGTGTCCTTGTAGACCTCCAGCCAGGCCGCCTTGACGCTGTCGTTCATGCGGGTCGGCTCGGCCCAGTCGCCGTTGATGCGCTCGGCGTCGATCTTGAGGCCGCTGCGCGCCAGCAGCATCACCGCTTCGTCATACAGCGAGGGCGCATGCAGCTCGCGCTCCAGGAGCGCGTGCGCTTCCGGCGATTTCTCGTGCACCGCCAGCAGGTTGCGGTTCTTGTTCCCCAGGATGAATTCCAGTTCGCGGTACTGGAAGGACTGGAAGCCGGAGGACGCGCCCAGGTAGGGACGGATCGCCGTGTACTCGGGCGGCGTCATGGTGGCCAGCACGTCCCAGGCGTGCACCAGCTGGTCCATGATGCGCGCCACCCGGGCCAGCATCTTGAAGGCCGGCGGCAGGTTGCCATCCCTGATGTGGCGGCGCACGGCCTGCAGCTCGTGCAGCATCAGCTTGATCCACAGCTCGCTGGTCTGGTGCTGGATGATGAACAGCATCTCGTTGTGGTTGGGCGAGAGCGGATGCTGGGCCGTCAGGATCTGGCCCAGGCCCAGGTAGTCGCCGTAGCTCATGGACTCCTTGAAGTCCATCTTGGCGCCATGCCACTCGGCGCCGGCTTGCTTGGTCTTGTCGTTCATACGTGGTTTCTCAGGTAACGGCGCTGCGCTCGGCGGCGACGTCATAGGATGCCTTGTCCAGGATGTCCTTCAGGATCTCCACCGCGTCCCAGACGTCGGCGAAGCTGGTGTACAGCGGCGTGAAGCCGAAGCGCATGATCTGCGGCTCGCGGTAGTCGCCGATCACGCCGCGCGCGATCAGGGCCGCCATCACGGCATAGCCGTGCGGGTGGGTGAAGCTGACCTGGCTGCCGCGGCGCGCGTGCTCGCGCGGCGTGACCAGTGCGAGCGGATGGGCGGCGCAGCGGCTTTCCACCAGCTCGATGAACAGGTCGGTCAGGGCCAGCGACTTGACGCGCAGGGCATCCATGCCGGTGGCTTCGAAAATCTCGAGGCCGCATTCGACCATGGCCAGCGAGACCACCGGCTGGGTGCCGCACAGGGCGCGGCCGATGCC
>CAMPHU010000035.1 GCA_946886065.1 uncultured Massilia sp.
CAACACCCCTCCCCCCACTCCAGCGTACTGTAGAAGCCCACCCACATCCCAGGCTTCACATGGCAACACCCCGCATCACCTCCCTGCGCCGCTACCGCCGCCGCGCCAAGCGCCCGGCGATGCTGATGGCCGGCTTCCTCGGCGGCTACTGCGCCGGCCACCTGGCCGCGGCGCTGCGCCGAGCGCGCCTCGGTGCTCGTGACAAGCGCAAGACCGTGCGCGACCTCGACGGCCGCCGCATCGTCCACAGCGCCAGCGACGCCATCCTCTCCATCGACGGGAACAACGCGATCCTGATGGCCAACCCGGCCGCCGCCGCCATGTTCGGCACCAGCGTCGCGGCAATGCAGGGCGCGCCGCTGGCGCGCTACATCCAGGCGCCCAGCGCGGCCGCGCGCACCCCGCTCGACTACTTCCCGGCCGGCAGCGGCCGCGCCGGACGGCGCGCCACCGACTACGCCGTCACCGGCATCCGCGCCAACGGCCACCTGTTCCCGATCGAGGGCTCGATCTCCCCGGTCCAGCACGACGGCCGCGAGATCTACACCGTGATCCTGCGCGACGTCTCCGAACGCCACCTGGTGCAGCAGACCCTGGCCCGCTCGCACGACCAGTTGCGCCAGCTCTCGTCCGCCCTGCAGACCATCCGCGAAGAGGAACGCACCCACATCGCGCGCGAGCTGCACGACGATCTCGGCCAGCTGCTCGCCTCGCTGCGCATGGACCTGACCCTGCTGGGGCGCACCGAGCCCCTGCCGCAAGCCAGCGCGCGCCTGATCCAGGGCATGGAAACCAACCTGCTGACGGCCATCACCTCGCTGCGCCGCATCGCCACCAACCTGCGCCCGCGCGCCCTCGACGAGGGCGGCCTGTACTTCGCCCTGCAAGGCCTGCGCGACGATTTCGTCGAGCGCCACGGCATCGCCTGCACCCTGCTGGCCGACGAATCCGAGCTGCGCCTGGACGATGCGGCCAGCACCGCGATCTTCCGCATCGTGCAGGAAGCGCTGACCAACGTGGCGCGCCATGCGCAGGCCGGCAGCGTGCTGCTCAACCTGTTCCGCACCAACCACGACCTGATGGTGACCATCCGCGACGACGGCCGCGGCATCCGCGCCGAAGACATGGACAAGGCCCAGTCGCTGGGCCTGGTCGGCATGCGCGAGCGGGTCTGGAACATGGGCGGCGACATCTCCATCAGCGACGAGCCGCCTGGCACCCGCATCGACATCGTCCTTCCCGTCGCCAGCCACCTCGTCTGACGCTGGTTTGACGCATCGGCAAGATGGCTTGATTGTCATCAACGCGACATATTGCCCCGATAAGATCCCGGTCGATCCGAGTGACACCGCGCACTCGACGTCTTGTGAAACCAACTGGAGATCTTCATGAAGTATCAATGCCTCGCCGCCGCACTGCTGTCCTGCCTCCCGCTGTTCGCCCACGCCCAAAGCAACGTCCAGGTCTATGGCGTGATGGACGCGGCCATCGCAATCGAGGACACCGACGCTCCGGGCGAAGACCGCCGCACCGTGATCAACTCGGGCAACCAGTCGAGCAGCCGCCTCGGCTTCCGTGGCACCGAGGATCTGGGCAACGGCCTGAAGGCACTGTTCAACATCGAGGCGGGCGTGGCCCTGGACACCGGCGCCGCCGATTCGACCCTGTTCGGCCGCCGCGCCGTGGTCGGCCTGCAAGGCAATTTCGGCACCGTGACCATCGGCCGCGAGTACAGCCCGATCGCCGCCGTCGCCGCCGCGACCGACATCCTGGGCCAGGGTATGTTCGGCAGCAACCTGTCGGCCTTCGGCACCAACCGCCTGACCCGCCGCCTGGCCAACTCGGTCAACTACAAGAGCAATTCGCTGTCCGGCTTCGTCGTCAACGCCGCCTACTCGACCGGCGAGAAGACCGTCGATCCGTCGGGCGACCTGATGGGCGTGTCGGTGGAATACAAGACCGGCGGCCTGTACCTGGGCGGCGGCTACCATGTGTTCGAGCGCCTGGCGAGCGGCGACGACAAGGAATGGGCGGCCGGCGCCGGCTACGCCTTCGGTCCGTTCGAGATCAAGGGCAACTACCTGGTCGCCGATCCGGAAGGCGCCAACAACGAGTACAAGAACGCCAACCTGGGCGCTGCCTACGGCGTCGGCTCGAACAAGTTCTTCCTGAACTTCCAGCAGCAAAAGCTGGAAACCGGCGCCAAGGGCAACACCATCTCGCTGGCCTACACCTACGCACTGTCGAAGCGCACCAACATCTACACGACCTACGCCCAGCTGCGCAACAACGGCCGCGGCGTGTTCGCGATCAACTCCTCGTCGACCTCGGTCGCGCCGCCGGCCACCGCCCTGGGCGCCGATCCGTCGGTGTTCAGCCTGGGTCTGCGTCACACCTTCTGAGAACGCTGCGCCGGGCATGCGGCATGAGGCCGCGCGCCACGGCCGCCGCAAGCTCGCCGCGTCCGCGGCGAGCGCCTGAAGCCGGCTGCGCCGGCTTTTTTATGCGCGCAACCGGGAGCCGTCAGGATTGGTGGCTTCGGCATCCTTCCTGGTCGGGTAGTACACCTTCTTCATTTCCAGCTCATAGAAGAGGATGCCGTGGATGCCTTGTGCTTCCGTCTTTTTTACCGGCCGTTTCCAGATGTTGCGGAATGCCGCCTCGAGCGCCTTCCTGTCGCTGTTCGCATAAACCTCATCAATGAAGGCGATGTCCGTCGCGTTCGGGAAGACAAGGGCGAACTCCTCGTCCGTCGCGGCAAAAATGTCGTAGACGCAGTTGGCGGCGCCATCGATGACCTGGATATTTTTCATGGAATTGAGCGTATCGTGGCGCCGGGCGTCCGGCCCATGCCGGTTCGGGCGCAGCGCGCCCACCATCCTATCCGGTACGCCGCACCAGCGCCAGATACGGCTCCGGCGCACGCGCCACGACGCGGTTGCGCCCCGCCTCCTTGGCTTCGTACATGGTCTCGTCGGCGCGCGCCAGCGCGGCCTCGAGCGCTTCGCCGCGTGCGATCACGGTGACGCCGACGCTCAGGGTGAGCATCTTCATCTTGCCGGACTCCGGACGCGCCACGGCGCTCTCCACGGCCAGGCGCAGTTTTTCGCCCACCGCGGTAGCCGCGGCAAGGTCGGTATCCGGCAGCAGCAGCGCGAATTCGTCGCCGCCCAGGCGCGCCAGCACGTCGCCGCCGCGCAGCACCTTGCGCACGCTGTCGGCCACCAGGCGCAGCGCGGCGTCGCCGGCCGCATGCCCGCCGGCGTCGTTGACCGCCTTGAAGTGATCGAGATCGACCAGCATCAGGCCCAGCGGCTTGCCGCTGCGGATGGAACGCGCGCGCTCGCGCGCGGCCATGTCGGAGAAGGCCTTGCGCGACCAGGCGCCGGTCAGGTCGTCGTGCCGCGCCGCGAACTCGGCACGCGCAACGATCTCGCGGTAGGCCATCAACAGGCCGCCCAGGGCCAGGGCAGGCAGCGCCAGCGAAGCGCCGACCAGGAACAGGACGCCGGTGTCGCTCGGCTGCAGCAGCGACACCGGTGCATGCCCGGCCGCCCCGACCCAGGCGATGCGGCCCGCGTGGCCCAGCGCCACCAGTACGCACATGCCCAGCACGAAACCTTGCGCATACCAGCGCCGCGGCCACGCATCGCGCGTGGACAGGACGGTGCGGACGATCTCGACGCAGGCGCAGATCTGGAACAGCGAGACCACGGCGCTGCGCCCGGCGAAGGAGTCGATCTGATAATGAAAGAAGGCCACCAGGATGCCGAGGGCGATTACCAGCGCGGCCAGCACCGGCTTGCCGGCGTCGCGCCCGGCGAGCTGGCGGTAGCCCGCCATCAGGGCCGCGCTGGCGGCCGCGTAGGCGACGTTCGCGCCTTCATAGGCGAGCACCGGCGGCAGCTCGCGCCCGAAGGCGTACAGCACGTTGCCGACCATGCCCAGCACCGAGGCGAGCAGCATGGCGCGCATGCCGCGCACGCCGTCCGAGGTCACGGACAGCAAGGCGAGGAAGCTCAGGAAGCAAAGCAGCGAGGCGATGAGGAAGATCTGCTGGGTAGCGAGCATCGGATGGCGGACTGGAATCGGCAGGCTGGCGCGCACTCCGGCGCAGGTGTGCCGCTATTATGGGCACGAACGCGCCGGAGTGCGCGCAAGATTCGCTTCAACAGTGGCCGATCGGCCACAGGTATGGTCAATCAGGCCACGTCCGCGGCTTCCCTGGCCGCCGTGCGCGCCGCGGCAAGTGGCGCGCCTTGCAAGGACAGCATCACTTCGGTGCCGCGCGCGGGACGGTTGCGGATCACCAGTACGGCGCCGATCCTGGCCGCGCGCTCGCGCATGCCGGTCAGTCCCCAGTGGCCGGGGCGGCCGTGCACCTGGACGTCCGGATCCAGCCCGATGCCGTCGTCGCGCACCGCCAGCACGACCCGGCCGCCGCCGCAGGTCAGGTCGATCTCGATCAGCCGCGCACGTGCATGGCGTACGGCATTGGCGATGGCTTCGCGGGCGATGTGCAGCACCTCGTCGTGCGCCTCCGGCGCGAGCTGCACGCAGCTGCCCTCGGTGCGCACTGCCACCCGCACGCCGCTGCCCTCGCGCAGCTGGTCGGCCGCTTCCCCAAGGGCTTGCGCCAGGGTGGGCGTGCTCCCGGCGACGCGCAAGTCCATGACCTGGTCGCGCCCTTCGGCCACCACCTGGTCGGCCAGGTCGAGCGCGCGGTCCAGCTGCGCGCGCGCCTCGCTGCCCGGCTCGAGGCGCTGCGCCAGCACCTGCAGGCGCAGGATCAGCCCCTGCAGGCTTTGCAGGAAGGTGTCGTGCAGGGTGCGCGCGATGCGTTCGCGCTCGCCCAGCCGCTCTTCCATCCGCGCCTGGAACTGGCGCTTCACCTGCACCAGGCGCAGCCGGTACAGCAGGAACACGGCCAGTATCCCGAGCGCCACGCACAGGGCCGCGAACCAGCGTGTCTGGACGAAGCGCGGGCGAATCTCGAACTGCGGCCCGCTCACCACGCCGCTCGCCACGCCATCCTCGTTGACGGCGGCGACCTCGAAGCGGTAGCTGCCCGGCCCCAGGTTGGTGTAGTAGGCCACGCGGCGCGTGCCGACGTCCTGCCAGCCACGGTCCAGGCCCGCCAGCCGGTAGCGGAAGCCGACGCGCTCGGGCATGGTGTAGCTCAGGGCCGTGTAGTCGATCTGCAGCTGCTCGGTGCCGGGCGCGAAGACCGCGACTTCGCCCGGACGGTGGCGCTGCCCCCCTGCGTGGATGGCCTGGATCGCTACCGGCGGGGCCATCGTGTTGCGGCGCAGGCGCGCCGGGTCGAACCAGGCGGCGCCGCCGGTTCCCGCGACCCAGACCTTGCCGTCGGGCGCCACGAAGGTGGACGGCATGCGCACCAGGGTTTCCGCGCTGCCGGGATAGCCGTCGGCGTCGTTCCACAGGCTGGCGCGCAGCGTCAACGCGGCGTCCCGCATGGCCTTGCTCCAGTCCTCGGGGCGCACCCGCAGCAGCCCGCGGCTGGTGTTGAACCAGCGCTCGCCGTTCGCCGTCACCGCCATGCCGGAGACGTTCGACAGCATGTCGGGCTGCTCCGCCGCGATGGGCCGGAAGCGCCCCTCCTGCAGGACCGCCATGCCATTGTCGCCACTCAGCAGTACCTCGCTGCCAGCGTCGATGAAGCGTACGGCGCCCAGCGTGATGCCGTCGCGCTCACCATATTCGCGCCAGCGTTCGCCGTCGCCCGCGGGGCCTTCGCGCACGACGAGGCGGTTGTTGCGCAGGCCGAACCAGATCCGGCCCCGGGCGTCGACGGTCACGAACAGCGCGCCCTTCAGTTGCGGGTGCGCCTCCGGCGGCAGCCATTTGCCGCCGCGCCAGCGGTACAGGCCGCGTCCGCCGATGCCCACCCATACGCTGTCGCCGTCCTGCGCGATCAGGATGACGAAATTGCGCGCAGCTTGCCCCGGCAAGACGGGCGGTAGCGGGATGCTTTCCAGCACCTGGTCGCCGCGCCGCCGCTCGATCCGGCGATTGCCCCCGACCAGCACCGTGCCGTCGCCGGCTGCCCTCACCACGTAGGTCTTCTGGTCGGTCGGCACTTGCCGCATGGCGCCGTTGTCCACGCGCCAAAGCCGCGCGTTGTCGGCGACGGAGTGGGTCACGGCCCAGATCGTCCCGAGACTGTCGTGCGCCAGCCCAAGGCGCTCGGCATCGGCGGGGAAAGGCAGGCGGATCAGCTTGTTATGCCGGAAGCGCTCCAGTCCGGCAACCGTGCCGACCCAGACGTTGCCCTCGCGGTCCTCCATCATGGAGTGCACGTTCAGGCTGCTCATCTGCCACGCCTGGTCGAGGTGCTCGTCGCCGATGCGGGACGGGAATTCGCCGCCGTGCGCCTGCCAGCTTGCTGGAAAGGAACGGCACAGGCCGATCGGGCAATTGCCGCTCCAGAAGTTGCCGTCGCGGTCGAACAGGCTCTGGAAGCTGCTGCTGGCCACGGACTTGCGAGGAGCCGGGCGCCAGCCGCCCGCCGGTTCGGGCAAGGGCTGCACCCTGCCCTCGGCGATGAGCCACTCCCGTCCATCCGGCGAACTCAGGAGCAAGGGATGGCGCTTTTCTTCCAGCGCCGGCGCGAAGCGTCCGCCGGCGCGGTCGAACAAGTGCAGCACCTTGCCGTCCGAAGCCCACAGGCGGTCGTAATGGTCGCGGTAGACGTATTCGGCGCGCGCGACGGGGAAATTCTGCGTCGCGCCCATGCGGGTCAGGATGCCGTCGCGGACCCGGAACAGGCCGGTGGTCGAGGCCACCCAGGCGCTGCCGTCACGCTCGAAAGCGATGCTGTAGGTGGCCCCGAGCGGATCGCCCGCAACCGGCGACACATGCTGCAGGCGTCCATCGCGCAGCACGCTCAATCCGCCGAAGGTGTAGCCGATCCACAACTCGCCGTTGGGGTGAGGCGCCAAGGCCGTGATGCTCTTGCCGAGCAGGCGTTCGCCGCCGCGGGGCTCGAAAGCCTCGAAACGCACGCCGTCGAAGCGGTACAGGCCCGAGGTGGTGCCGAGCCAGATCCAGCCGTCGCTGGTCTGGGCCATGGCGTCGATCTCGCGCGGGGCGCCATGCTCCCCGGTCCAGATGTCGTGGTGGAAGGCGCCCAGGCGCACGGCGGGATCGAGCGCGCACGCGGGCGCCGTCCAGCCCAGCCACAAGGCGAGCGCCAGCAGAAGAAAGTTCAAACGGATCGGGAAATGCACGGAATAGGGGTGTTCAGATGGATTGGTCAGCAACACCGTATTGTATTGACAGCTTGCTGCAATGCCGCATGCCTCTGCCATTTTCCAGAGGCCGGGCGGACGCGCCGCCCGCCATCGTCACTTGAGCCTGCAGGTCAGCACCCAGTAGAACTCCCAGCGCGCCAGCTTGATTTCCTTGCCAACATTGCCGAGGCGCTTGCGCAGCGCGCTGTCGGTCGGATAGCTCTTGGCCAGCTCGTGGCGGCTGCCGTCCTCGTCCTCGAAGATCTGGTAGGTCGTGCCCTGGGCGTCGGTGCGCGCGATGGTGCCGCTTTCGCCTTCGATGTACTCGTCGTCGACCAGCACCAGCAGCACGTCCTTGCCGAGCCGCTTCTTGAGCTGGGCCAGCAAGGCGTCCTGCTCGTCGCGGTTGAGATGCGACCACAGGCCGGCCATGAAGACGGCGGTGAATTTGCCGGATGCGTTGCCGCCCTCGCCTTCCAGGTCGGCCGGGAGATCGAACACATCCGCCTGGCGCCAGGTGACGTTGTCCAGGCCCTCGCCCAGCTCGCTCGCCACGGCCAGCATTTCCTCGTTGACATCGGTGGCGACGACCGAGGCCGCGCCCTGCGCGATCATCTCGGTCCAGACGCCCGTGCCGCAGGCCAGTTCCAGCACCCGGTGGCCGGACAGCAGGATGGCGAGCTGCTCGCCCGCCTCCAGCAAGTCTTCCGAGCGCTCTTCCGAGTGTTCGACCAGCGAGTGATAACGCTCCGCGTTGCGGGCGTAGTAAGCGGCGACCGCATCCTTGTTCATGGTGTTTCCTTTTTATTACAGTTCGTCGTATTACAGTTCATAGTTCTCGCCGCCGCGCATCGCAGACTCGACCATTTTGCGGTTGAGCGTGGGCGCCAGCAGTTCGATGAAGGTGTAGATGTAGCTGCGCAGGTAGGCGCCCTGCTTGATCGCCACGCGCGAGGTGTTCATGCCGAACAGATGGCCCACCGGCAAGGCGCGCAGGTTGCGGTCGCGCTCCGGGTCGAAGGCGATGCTGGCGATGATGCCCACGCCCATGCCCAGTTCCACATAGGTCTTGATCACGTCCGCGTCGATCGCCTCCAGCAGGACGTCCGGCTTCAGGTTGCGCAGGGAAAACGCATGATCGATCTTGCTGCGCCCGGCGAAGGCGGCGTCGTAGGTGATCACCGGGTAGCTGGCGATTTCCTCCAGCGACACGGCGCGCGACTTGAACAGCGGATGGTCCGGCGGCGCCACCACCACGTGTTCCCATTGGTAAGCAGGCAAGGTAATCAGGCCATCGACCGCCGTGATCGACTCGGTGGCGATGGCCAGGTCGGCCTGGTCGTTCTTGATCATGTCCGCGATCTGGCGCGGGTTGCCCTGCAGCAGCGACAGGCGCACCTTCGGGTATTTCTGCATGAAGGACTGCACCACCTTGGGCAGCATGTAGCGCGCCTGGGTGTGGGTGGTGGCGATGGTGAAGCTGCCGCTGTCGTGGGCGGCGTATTCCTTGCCGATCCGCTTGAGGCTGTCGATCTCCTGCATGATCAGCTCGACCGACTGCAGCACCAGCCGCCCCGGCTCGGTCAGGCCGCGGATGCGCTTGCCGTGGCGGGTGAAGATGTCGACCCCGAGCTCTTCCTCGAGCTCGATGATGGCTTTCGACACCCCCGGCTGGGAGGTGAACAGGGCCTTGGCCGCGTCGGTCAGGTTGTAGTTCTGGCGCACGGCCTCGCGGACGAAGCGCAATTGATGAAGATTCATGCAGGCTGGGTTGTTGGTTTGGCAGTAGACGCCATTTTAAGATGCTTATTCAAGTTACGCATATAAGCAAATAAATTCTCCGTAGTTTGGAATATAGGCCCCGGTCCTTATTATTGGAAATACTTTAACGGGTGGGCAGTTTATCCACCCATCTGGACGAGACCATGTACCGCTACGACCAATACGACCACCTCATCGTGCGCGAACGGATTGCGCAATACCGCGACCAGGTTGCGCGCCGCCTCAGCGGTGAGCTGCTTGAGGAAGAATTCCTGCCGCTGCGCCTGCAGAACGGCCTGTACATGCAGCGCCATGCCTATATGCTGCGTATCGCCGTGCCCTACGGCCTGTTGTCGTCCAAGCAAGTGCGCATGTTCGCGCACATCGCGCGCAAGTACGACCGCGGCTACGGCCACTTCACCACCCGCCAGAACATCCAGTTCAACTGGATCGAGCTGGAGCAGACCCCGGACATCCTGACCGACCTGGCCTCGGTGGAGATGCACGCCATCCAGACCTCGGGCAACTGCATCCGCAACATCACGACCGACGAATTCGCCGGCGTGGCCGCCGACGAGCTGATCGATCCGCGTCCCTTCGCCGAGATCCTGCGCCAGTGGAGCACCTTCCACCCCGAGTTCCTGGCGCTGCCGCGCAAGTTCAAGATCGCCATCAACGGCTCGGTCGAAGACCGCGCCGCGATTGCCGTGCACGACATCGGCCTGACCATGGTGCGCAACGAGGCCGGCGAAGTCGGCTTCAAGTACATGGCTGGCGGCGGCCTGGGCCGCACGCCTATCCTGGGCAGCGTGATCCGCGACTTCCTGCCGTGGCAGCACATCCTGACCTACACCGAAGCCGTGATGCGCGTGTATAACCAGTTCGGCCGCCGCGACAACAAATACAAGGCCCGCATCAAGATCCTGCTGAAGGCCCTGGGCGTCGAGGAATTCACCCGGCTGGTCGAAGCCGAATGGGCCGACCTGAAGGATGGCCCGGAAACCCTGACCCGGGAAGAATTCGACCGCGTCGCCAAGTGGTTCCAGCCGCACGCCTATGCGCAGCTGGAAGACGGCGACGTGCTGGCCCCCCACGCGGATAACCGCGCCTTCGCGAACTGGGTCAACCGCAACGTCAAGCCGCACAAGGTGCCGGGCTATGCCAGCGTGGTGCTGTCGCTCAAGAAGACCGGCGTGCCGCCGGGCGATGCGACCGCCGAGCAGATGGACTTCGTGGCCGAGCTCGCCGACCGCTACAGCTTCGGCCAGGTGCGCGTGACCCACGAGCAGAACCTGGTGCTGGCCGACGTCGAGCAGTCCAAGCTGTTCGAGATCTGGCAGCAGGTCAAGGCCAAGGGCCTGGCGACGCCGAACATCGGCCTGCTGACCGACATCATCGCCTGCCCGGGCGGCGACTACTGCTCGCTGGCGAACGCCAAGTCGATCCCGATCGCGGCCGCCATCGCGGAGCGCTTCGACAACCTCGACTTCCAGCACGACATCGGCGACATCGAACTGAATATCTCGGGCTGCATCAACGCCTGTGGCCACCACCACGTCGGCAACATCGGCGTGCTGGGCGTCGACAAGGACGGCAGCGAGTGGTACCAGGTGTCGATCGGCGGCGCCCAGGGCAACGAATCCTCGATCGGCAAGATCATCGGCCCGTCCTTCACCGCCACCCAGATGCCGGAAGTGGTCGGCCGCCTGCTCGAAGTCTATGTGCGCGACCGCGTCGAAGGCGAGCGCTTCATCGACACCGTGGGCCGCATCGGCGTGACGCCATTCAAAGAACACGTGTATGCAACCCCCATCAAGGGCGGTCAACTGGTTGGGGAAGACGAATATGCTTAATGTGCATCCACAGATCATCAAGGGCCGCGAAGTGGTCGCCGACGACTGGGGCGTGCTGCGCCTCGACGAGGGCCAGGCCGCCGAGAGCGTCGAGGTGCCGGCCGGCAAGGTCATCGTGCCGCTCGCGGTGTGGCAAGCCCAGCGCAAGGTGCTGAGCGACCGCCAGGACCTGGGCGTCTGGTTCGCGCCGGACCAGCTGGCCGCCGACATCAAGGACGACCTGCACCGCTTCAAGGTGATCGCGGTCGACTTCCCGAAATTCAGCGACGGCCGCGGCTACTCGATCGCCTTCAACCTGCGCAAGCGCCTGGGCTATACCGGCGAACTGCGCGCGATCGGCGACGTGCTGCGCGACCAGCTGTTCCAGATGTACCGCTGCGGCTTCGACGCCTACGCGACCCGCCAGGACCGCAGCATCCACGATGCGCTCAAGGGCCTGTCGGTGTTCTCGGAAACCTACCAGGCTTCGGTCGACCAGCCGGTTCCGCTGTTCCGCCGCGCCGAGCGCGGCCTGCAGCCGGAGCTGAGCGACCTCGGCGCCGGCATCTAGGAGGTTTCCATGAGCGAGCTCTACCGCCGCGTGGAGGAAACCCGCGCGATCCTGGAACGTATTGCGCGCGATTTCTCGCCCGCCGTGTTCGCCTCCAGCCTGGCGGCCGAGGACATGGTCCTGACCGACCTGATCTTGAAAGCGAAACTGCCGATCGGGATCTTCTCGCTCGAGACCGGCCGCCTGCACGCGGAGACCCTGGCGATGGTGGACAAGGTGCGCGACACCTACGGTGTCGAGATCGCCCTGTTCCGCCCGCAGCCGGAGGCCGTCGAAGCCTATGTCGCGCAGAACGGCGTGAACGCCTTCTACGACAGCGTCGAGATGCGCAAGGAATGCTGCCGTGTGCGCAAGGTCGAGCCGCTGGGCCGCGCCCTCGCCGGCAAGCAGGCCTGGATCACCGGCCAGCGCCGCGCCCAGTCCAGCACCCGCGCCGAGCTGGCGGTGCAGGAAGACGATGCCGCGCACGGCATCCAGAAGTTCAATCCGCTGGCCGACTGGTCGGAGGAAAACGTCTGGGAATACCTGCGCGCCAACAATGTCCCGTACAACGCCCTGCACGACCGCGGCTACCCGTCGATCGGCTGCGAACCCTGCACCCGCGCGATCCAGCCGGGCGAGGACGTGCGCGCCGGCCGCTGGTGGTGGGAGAACCCCGAATCGAAGGAATGCGGCCTGCACGTGGTCGACGGCAAACTCATTCGTATCAAATCCGTGGCTGCCTAAGCAGCCACAACGACAAGAACAGGCACAGTAGACATGACGACCGTGATTGAACAACCCGCCCTGCTGAGCGACGTGAACGCACGCCACCTCGACGCCCTGGAATCGGAAGCGATCCACATCCTGCGCGAAGTGGCGGCCGAATGCAGCAACCCTGCCCTGCTCTTCTCGGGCGGCAAGGACTCGGTGGTGCTGCTGCGCCTGGCCGAGAAGGCTTTCCGCCCCGGCAAATTCCCCTTCCCGCTGGTGCACATCGACACCGGCCACAACTTCGACGAAGTGATCGCCTTCCGCGACGCCCGCGCCGCGGAACTGGGCGAGCGCCTGATCGTCGGCTCGGTCGAGGACTCGATCAAGCGCGGCACCGTGCGCCTGCGTAATCCGGCGACGGACTCGCGCAACGCGGCCCAGGCCGTGACCCTGCTGGAGACCATCGCCGAACACGGCTTCGACGCCTGCATCGGCGGCGCCCGCCGCGACGAAGAGAAGGCCCGCGCCAAGGAGCGCATCTTCTCCTTCCGCGACGAATTCGGCCAGTGGGACCCGAAGGCCCAGCGCCCGGAACTGTGGGACCTGTATAACACCCGCGTCCACCCGGGCGAGAACATGCGCGTGTTCCCGATCTCGAACTGGACCGAGCTGGACGTGTGGCAGTACATCGCCCGCGAAAAGCTGGCCCTGCCGCCGATCTACTTCGCCCATGAGCGCCAGGTGATCCCGCGCAACGGCCTGCTGGTTCCCCTGACCCCGCTGACCCCGGCGCGCGAAGGCGAGACGGTCGAAACCCGCGTCGTGCGCTTCCGCACCGTGGGCGACATCTCCTGCACCTGCCCGGTCGCCTCGACCGCCGACACGGTGGACGGCATCATCGCCGAAACCGCGGTCACCGAAGTGACCGAGCGCGGCGCGACCCGGATGGACGACCAGACTTCCGAAGCTTCGATGGAAAAACGCAAGAAAGCGGGCTACTTCTGATGAATGCAATGACCGATAACCTGAACCAGCGCGGCCTGCTGCGCTTCATCACCGCCGGCTCCGTCGACGACGGCAAGAGCACCCTGATCGGCCGCCTGCTGTTCGACAGCAAGGGCATCTTCGCCGACCAGCTGGCCGCCGTCTCGCGCGCCAAGCACAAGCGCACCGTGGGCGACACCATCGACCTGTCGCTGCTGACCGACGGCCTGGAAGCCGAACGCGAGCAAGGCATCACGATCGACGTGGCCTACCGCTACTTCGCCACCCCGAAGCGCAAATTCATCATCGCCGACACCCCGGGCCACGAGCAGTACACCCGCAACATGGTGACCGGCGCCTCGACGGCCGACGCCGTGATCATCCTGGTCGACGTCTCCAAGGTGAAGCTGGGCGACGACGGCAGTGTGGAGCTGCTGACCCAGACCAAGCGCCACTCGACCATTGCCAAGCTGCTGCAGATCGAGCACGTGATCGTGGCCGTCAACAAGATGGACCTGGTGAACTACGACCGCAGCGTCTACGAGCGCATCGTCGCCGCCTACGGCGAGTTCGCGCAATCGCTGGGCCTGAAGGACGTCACCGCGATTCCGCTGTCGGCCCTGGCCGGCGACAACGTGGTCGACAGCTCCGAGAAGATGCCCTGGTACCAAGGCCCGACCCTGATCGAGCTGCTGGAATCGCTCTCGGTCTACGACGAATCGCATGCCGCGCCCTTCCGCTTCCCGGTGCAGCTGGTGGCGCGCCACAACGGCCACGAGGCGAACGACTTCCGCGGTTACATGGGCCGCATCGAATCGGGCAAGGTCTCGGTGGGCGACAAGCTGGTGGTGCAGCCTTCCGGCCATGCCGCCACGGTCAAGGAAATCGTGACCTTCGACGGTTCGCTGCAATCGGCCGTGGCCGGCCAGTCGATCACCCTGGTGCTGAACGAGTACGTGGACGTTTCGCGCGGCGACGTGCTGTCCTCGAGCGAGCAGCCGGCAAGCCTGCTCAAGCAGGTCGTGGCCGACGTGTGCTGGATGTCCGACGAGCCGCTGGACCTGCGCCGCAAGTACTGGCTCAAGCACGGCACCCGCCAGACCGCCGCCAAGGTGACCGGCGTCGACAGCATCCTCGACGTGAACACCCAGCAGCGTCACGACGCTGAAGGCCTGAAGCTGAACGACATCGCGCGCATCAGGCTGAGCGTCCAGCAGCCGCTGGCGGCCGACGCCTACGCCGACATCCGCGCGACCGGCGCCTTCATCCTGATCGACGAAGTCACCCACCAGACTGTCGCAGCGGGTATGATCCGTCTGGATCAATAAGCGAAAGGGTTTGCATGGGGGCGCTGGGCAAAGTCTATCTTGTAGGAGCTGGCCCAGGCGCGGCTGACCTGATCACCGTGCGCGGCGCGCGCCTGCTGGCGCAGGCCGACGTCGTGCTCTACGACGCCCTCGTGACGACCGAGATGCTGGAACTGTGCGCCCGCGCCGAGAAGATCTCGGTCGGCAAGCGTTCCGGCCAGCGCTCCACCGCGCAGACGCTGATCAACCAGCAGCTGGTGGACTGCGCAAAGCAATATTCCCTGGTGGTGCGCCTCAAGGGCGGCGACCCGATGCTGTTCGGGCGCGCCGACGAGGAGTTGCGCGCGCTGGAAGCCGAGGGCATCGAAGTCGAAGTCGTCCCCGGCATCACCACCGCCGTCGCCGCGGCGGCGGCCACCCTGCAGCCGCTCACCAAGCGCGGCGTGGCGCGCAGCGTCGCCTTCTTTACGTCCAGCACCGCCCCCGACCAGCCCGACCATCCAGCCCTGCCCGAGACCGACACCCTGGTCCAGTACATGGGCGGGCGCGAAGCCGCGGCGACGGCCGAGCGCCTGCTGGCCGAAGGCCGCAGGCCCGACCTGCCTGTGGTGGTGGTGGAGAACTGCAGCCGCAGCGACGAACGCATCCTGCGCCTGACCCTGAGCGAGCTGGCGCACGGGCTGGAACCCGGCCACGGGCCGGTGCTCGTGATGATGGGCGAAGCGCTGGCGCTGCGGACCCACCAAAAAAAATAGGCGAAGCGGAATACCGCTTCACCCCAATTCCCTCAAGGCGGCACGCTGCCGCCCCTCCCGTCTTACCAATACGGTAAAAACTCGATGCCGTTCTGGATCGCGCCGATCACCTGCGCCTGGTTCTCCGCGCTTTCGCTGAACTGCGCCAGGATCTCCTCGCGCGGCGCCTGGTGCACGACCATCGCATTGATCCAGAAATTCAGGCCATCCGCATCCGGCGCGCGGTGCAGCACGTTGTCGTAGAGCAGGGAGATGAACTCCGCATTGCTGGTGCTGGTGCCGTACAGGTCCGCGAACTCCTTGCTGCCGGTGAAGCCGCCGGCGATCTGGGCCAGGGTCTTGCCGCTGTCCAGCGCGTTGATCCAGTAGCCCAGGCCGCCCTTGTCCGGGGTGCGGTCGAAGGCCGCCTGGTACAGGCGGTAGGCCTTGCCCGCGCTGCCGTCGATGTCGAGCGCCACCGTGCTGTCGGCGAAGGCGAGGCGTTCCACGTTGACCAGCGAGGTGGTGGCGCCGTTGCTGCCCACGACCGTGGTCTCGGCGGCGCCGCGGCTGATGGCGAATGCGCTCTTGACGCCGTCGTAGCTGATCGTGTCCAGGCCGCCCATGGCGTCGATGCGCTGGTTGCCGCTGCTCGCCTGGATCAGGTTGGCGCCGTCGCTGCCGTAGGTCGAGACCGAGCTGCCCAGGCCTTCGCTGCTGGCGCTGCCGCTCGGCGCGGTCCATTCGACCGGCGCGCCGGCCGCGGCCAGCACGCGTGCTTCGACCGTGGCGGCGCCGTTGGACTGGGTATCGATCCAGGCGGCCGCGAAACCGCCATTCGCCAGCGCGGTCAGCGAGGCATTGGCCTGGTCGCCCTGGCGCAGCTCGTTGATGGCGAATTCGCGCGTGTCATAGGCGCTGCCGTCGGCGCCGAAGCGGCGGCCGAAGAGGCCGTTGCCGTCGAAGTCGCCCGAGGTCGATTGCCAGGACACGGCGAAGCCGCCGTTGCTCAGGGCCGTGACCGAGGCCTCGTCGTGCATGCCGCCGCTGTCGACATTGGCCTGGACGATGCCGCCGGCGCGGTTGCCGTTGCCGTCGAAGCGCTGGAAGTACACGTCGCTGGCGCCGAAACCGAACGGCGAATTGGCGTAGCTGTTCCAGGCGACCACATAGCCGCCGTCGTTCAGCGCGGCGACGCTGGGCAGCGGCGCGCCGGTGCTGATGCTGGCCGCCAGGCCGTCGGCGTTGACCATGACCGGGGCCTGGCCGTTGATGGCTGCGTAGACGCTGCCGTCGCCGATCTCGCCCCAGCTCACCACATAGGCGCCGGTGCTGGCCGAGATGCTCGGGCTGAAGGCGGTGCCCATGCTGCCGTAGACCTGCTCGGCGCCGAGGGCGCCCGAGGCATCGGCCTGGCGCACGTGCACCTGGCCGCCGGCGCGCCAGGCGAGGGCGAAGCCGCCGCCCGGCATGGCGGTCACGTCCGGCATGGCCGTGTCGGCGGCCGATCCGAGATCCGCGTAGACCTGGGGACCCAGATTGCCGGCGGCGTCCGCCACACGGTAGGCCACGCGCGCCTCGCCGTTGTTCACGACGGTGTAGGCGGTCAAGAAGCGGCCGTCGGCCAGGGCGGCCACGGCGGGCTCGCCCTCGACGGCGTAGTCCGCGCCGCTGGTGAGCGCAAAGGGTGCGCCGCGGGCATTGCCGGCCGCATCGCGCACCTGCGCCACCAGGCCGGGGCTGGTCGCGCCCTGCACCTGCCAGACCGTCACGAAGCCGCCGTCGGCCAGGGTGGCCACGGCAGGATTGGCCAGCGCGGTGGCGCTGCCCAGCGAAAGGTCGCTGCCGAACTGGGACAGGTCGCGGGTGGCGCCCTGCTCCACGGTATACACCAGGGTTTCCTGGACGCCGAGGCCGATGCGCGGGTTGCCGGCGCTATCGAGCTGGGTGCGGTCGTAATAGTGCATCGTCACCGTCGCCCACAGGCCCGCCTCCGGCAGCGCCGCGGCGTTGTTGACCACCAGGCGCGCCGAGGTGTCGGAAGCCGGATTGTAGGCCACCGAGAACAGGCCGGGATGCGATTGCTCGTCGATGATCCAGCGCCCGCCGGTCAGCGGCCCGGTATCGATGGCGGTCAGGTTCGCGGCAACGTCGCCATTGCGCAAAGTCGTGAACAGCGTGTCGCGGTCGTCGATGATGCCGACCGGGGCGTAATCGGTGTCGAGGCTCATGGGGGGATCGGTTCCTGGAAAATACCGGCGGGGTGCGCGGTCAATCAAGTACCGATGATGCCTCACGCCAACTTTTATTGGAAGCGGGAATGTGAATTCCGTGCGGCAATATGACGCAAATCCAACGGAAAATGGCTAGTTTTTCACCGAAGTTGCCAGCAAATTAGCAGCTCTTGCTGAACCACCAAGCTTGCCGGACTGCTCAGCCGGAGGCGGAACCGAAGGACTGGATGCAGTAGTCGGTCATGGCTTGCTGGACGCCCGGATCCTCGCCGATGGCGCCGGCGATGTGCAGGCGCAGCCGGGGATGGGCGGCGCGCAGCGCGTCCGCCAGGCGCGGCAGGTCGCGCAAGAGGTGCCCGCCCTGCCCCAGGAAGACCGGCACCACGGTGACGTCGTCGACACCGCGCGCGGCCATGCCGGCCACCGCGTCCGGCAGGCTGGGCGTCATGAGCTCGAGAAAGGCCAGCGCCACCTCGGCGTCCGGCAGCCGGGCGCTGGCCTGGTCGCGCAGGCGTTCGAAGGGCGCGGCCCAGGTGGCGGCGCGCGCGCCGTGGGCGAACAGGACCAGGCCGCGCTTCGTCGCCGCGCTCATCAGTGCCGCTCCACCCAGTACAGGGCGCCCAGCGCCAGCAGCAGGAACAGGAGGCTGGGCGCGGCCGCGGTGATGAAGGCCGGCCAAGTGGTGAGTACGCCCAGGTGCGAGAACAGCGCGTTGATGAGAATGAAACTCACGCCGATCATGATGCCGATGAAGATCTTCAGGCTCACGCCGCCGCTGCGGGTGTGCAGGTAGGCGAACGGCAGGGCCAGCGCCATCAGCACGAAGATCGAGAGCGGATCGATCAGCTTCTTCCAGAACGCCACCTTGAAACGGTCGGTTTCCTGGCGGTTCTCGGCCAGGTGGCGGGTGTAGACCGCGAGTTCGCTGGCCGACATGCGTTCCGGATCCGCGCTCGACACGGTCAGGATCTTGGGCGTGATCTCGGACACCAGGGTAAACGAATCCAGCTTGCGGGTGGCGACGGCGGCCGTCTCCTGGCCATAGGTGGCGTCCGCGCTCTGCCCGTCGGGCACGGGCGCGCCCGGCGCCGGCAGCTCGCGGCTGTTGGTGAAGTCAGTCTGGGTCACGCCGGTGAGGTTCCAGGTGTTGTCGCCGCCGTAGGTGGCCTGCTGCGCCGTGATGACGGAGCGCATGCGCATGTTGTTGTCGAATTCGTAGAGGCGCAGGTCCTCGAGCTGGCCGTTGGGGCGGATCTGGCGCACGTTGAAGAAGCGGGTGCCGACGATCTTGCCCTTGACGCCCCCTTCGTGCACGCTGTCCTTGGTCCAGACGCCGGAACGGAACTCGCCCGAGATCGAGCCGCCCTTGGCCGACAGGCGCAGGCGCTCCGCCAGCGGCGCGGTGCGCGGGGTGATCAGCTCGCCGAACACGAAGGTGATCGCCACGAACACGATGCCGATCTTGAAGAGCATCATGGCGGCTTGCGTGGTCGACATCGACGAGGCGCGCATGATGGTGAATTCGGAGCTCGATGCGAACTGCGCCATCGTGTAGATGGTGCCGATCAGCGCCGCCACCGGCATCACTTCGTACACGTGGCCCGGCACCAGCAGCAGCACGTAGAGGAAGGCGTGCTGGATGCCGTAGTCGTTCTTGCCCACGGAGGGCAGGATGCTGGTCAGGTCCATGAAGGCGATCAGGGCCAGGAAGGCTACCAGCACGAAGACGACCGCCTGGGCGATATTGACCGCGAAGTAGCGTTGCAGGACTTTCATTCGGCCTCCGCTTTCGGCGCCGGCGCGGCCGCGCCCTTGAAGTGGCGGCGGCGCTTCCAGGCATTGATCAGGACCAGCGGATGGTAGCGGTGGTTTACGTTCAGGCGCCACGCGAACAGCGCCAGCACCGCCAGCGCCGCCGTCAGGTGCAGCGGCCACCAGGCCGCCGCGAACTCGAGCCGGCCCTTCTTGACCGAGGCTTCGATCAGCTTGACCAGGTTGTTATAGGTGAAGAAGATCAGCAGCGCCAGGATCAGGTTGGCGGAGCTGCCCGCGCGCGGGTTGACGAAGCCGAGCGGGATCGCCAGCAGCATCAGGATCAGGCACACGATCGGCTGCGAGATGCGGCCCAGCAGCTCGGACAGGGTAAACCGGTTGGGCGCGGCCAGCAGCTGCGGCGTGGTCATGGCGCTCACCGGCACGTCGGCGCCCAGCACCGGCACCTGGGTCGCCACGCGCATGCTGTAGCGCTCGAACTCCATCGACTGGAAGTCCGCCTCGCCCGGCACGCCCTGGTAGCGGCGGCCGTTGGACAGCACCAGGTACTGGCCGCCCTTGCCGTCCGATTCGATCACGCCTTCCTTGGCCACCACGATGGCGTGGCCATTGCCTTCGACGCTGTTGACGAACACGTTCTGGACCACGGTGGCGCCTTCCGCGCTGCGCTCGACAAAGAACACGCGGTCGGAGGAACTCGATTCGCGGAACTGGCCGGGGGCCACGCGCTTGAGGTCTTCGCGCTTCTGGAAGCGCTCGACGAATTCGGCGCTCTTGAGCTTGGCCCAAGGGGTCACGATCATCGACAGGGCCGCGACCAGGGCCACCATCGGCAGGCCGAAGGTCAGCACCGGGCGGATCCAGCGCGCCAGCGACATGCCGGAGGCGAACCACACGACCATCTCGGAATCGCGGTAGCTGCGCGTGACCGCGGCCAGCACCGAAATAAAGGTGGTGAGGATGAGGATGGTTGGCAGATAATTCAGCACCGCGAACGCGATCAATGCCAGCACGTCGCTGGACGCGACCTTGCCCCCGGCGGCCTTGCCGAGGACCGAGATCAGGGTCCAGGTGACGAGTACGGTGAAGAGCACCGTGAAGGTGGCGCCGGCCGAAGAGGCCATTTCACGTTGCAGAGCGCGTCGGAAGATCATTCAATAGTTATAATTGCAGGTTAGGCACGGGCACTAAGCCACAGCGGAAAATCGACTGTACCGCGCGCCGCGAAAATACATGGAGAATCAAATGGACTTTAGCATAAAAGCATTCGACACCAAGAACACCCTGGCCGCTGCGAAAACCGGCTGCGTGGCAGTGGCGGTGTTCGAAAACAAGAAGCTGTCGGCGGCCGCACAGGCCCTCGACGTCAACGGTGACATCAGTGCCGCGCTCAAGTCCGGCGACATCAGCGGCAAGGCCGGCACCACCCTGCTGCTGCGCGGCGTGGCCGGCGTGGCCGCGGCGCGCGTGCTGCTGGTGGGCATGGGCCCGAACGACGCCATCACCGAGAAGAGCTTCGGCAGCGCCGTCGGCGCCGCGCTCAAGGTGTTCGGCACCCTGGGCAGCCAGGATGCCATTATCGCATTCCCGATGGCGGATGTGAAAGACCGCGACATCAATTGGGCCGTGCGTTCGCTCGTGATCGCCGCCAACGAAGCCGAATTCCGCACCGACTCGCAGAAGAGCAAGAAGGACCCGGTCCCGGCCGGCGTGCGCAAGCTGACCATCGCGGCCGGCGAAGCCAGCCAGCTCAAGGGCGTGCTGGCGCAATCGATCGCGATCGCCAACGGCATGAACCTGACCAAGGAACTGGGCAACCTGTCGCCGAACGTCTGCACCCCGAGCTACCTGGCCGACACCGCGCGCCAGCTGGCCGGCGAGTTCGGCTTCCAGGTCGAAGTGCTGGAGCGTAAGCAGCTCGAAGCGCTGAAGATGGGCAGCTTCCTGTCGGTGGCCAAGGGCAGCGACGAAGCGCCGAAGTTCATCGTCCTCAAGCACAACGGCGGCAAGAAGAACGATGCGCCGGTGGTCCTGGTCGGCAAGGGCATCACCTTCGACACCGGCGGCATCTCGCTGAAGCCGGGCCCGAACATGGACGAGATGAAGTACGACATGTGCGGCGCCGGCTCGGTGCTGGGCACCTTCCGCGCCATCGGCGAGATGGGCCTGAAGCTGAACGTGATCGGCATCGTGGCGGCATGCGAGAACATGCCGTCGGGCCGCGCCACCAAGCCGGGCGACATCGTGACCGCGATGAGCGGCACCACCATCGAGATCCTGAATACCGACGCCGAAGGCCGCCTGATCCTGTGCGACGCCCTGACCTACGCCGAGCGCTTCAAGCCGGCCGCCGTGGTCGACATCGCGACCCTGACCGGCGCCTGCATCGTGGCCCTGGGCCACCACACCAGCGGCCTGTTCACCCGCCACGACGACGCGCACGACGCGCTGGCCGAGGAACTGCTGGATGCCGGCAAGCAGGCGGGCGACGTCGCCTGGCGCTTCCCGCTGGGCGAGAACTACAACGAGCAGCTCAAGTCGAACTTCGCCGACCTGGCCAACATCGGCACCCCGGGCGCGGCCTCGATCACCGCGGCCTGCTTCCTGGAGAACTTCACCCGCAAGTACACCTGGGCGCACCTGGATATCGCCGGCACCGCGTGGAAGTCGGGCGCGGCCAAGGGCGCGACCGGGCGTCCGGTGCCGCTGCTGACGACCTTCCTGATGAACCGCGTGTGAAAGATGCTTTCACCGGGTGATGCCTGGTGAAATGATCGTTCGGATGTCAAAACAGCCCCGCTTGCGGGGCTGTTTCTTTTTACGCTGCGGGGTTGCACGCAAACTTGGGTTCCCGCCAAGGGCGGCCCAAGTTTCTCAGCACACCGAAACGCTCGCATTCTTAGAAGATGCGCGCCTCGACGGGACGCTCCCCCGCGTCCTCCGCCCCCGGCGCCGCCGGCTGCATCAGCACCGTGAGCACATGCGGATAGGCATACCCCGCCCCGGAATGCTTGTCCACGAAATACCCCAGCCCCGCGCTGATGACGACATTGCCCATCAGGCTGGCCGTATCGGCCCGTGACTGCACGACTTCCGCCGCACTGCCCTTGCCTTCCTTCTTGCAGCTGACGGTGAGCGGCCTTGAACTGCGGGTGACAGTGACCCGCCCCGGCGCGATGACATACCAGCGCCCCATGTCGTTGCTCAACAGGCAGCCGACACCGGCGACTTCGCGATGGTCGAGGATGGTGTGCAGCTCGAGCTGCTGCTGGGGAGAGTCGGACAGCGTCGCACAGCCGCCCAGCAGGGCGAATGCGGCGACGGCGGTCAAGCGGAGTCGGTCGAACATGGTGGTTTGCCTCATTCCCCCTTAACGGCAGAATGGCGCGCAAACTGTAGTCCCAGCGCGATCGAGGCGCGTCAGGCGAGCAGGCTGAAGCGCGGCAGGGCCGCGCCGTCGACCTCGACGGTCTCGAAAAAGGCCGCCCTGGGCCGCACCCACACTTGCCCGTCCTGGCCGCGATAGACCATGACGGGAGTGTGATCCGCTTCCAGCACGGCCTCGGCGACCAGCTCGTAGATGCCGCCCTTGTAGTGGCGGTAGCGCATCAGGCCTTTTCTGCCAGCGCCTTCTGCTTTTTCTTCAGGCCCTGGATGACCTTCAGCACGCCTTCCATGCCGGCGGCTTCGTCCAGCTCGCTGAAGGCGTCCAGCACTTCGTTCAGCACGCGGTTGCGCACTGCCGCCTCGTCCTGGGCGATCGCGATCGGCTTCGACTCCGGCGCGGCCGGGGCGAACTTCGACGGGGCTTCGGCAGCCGACTTGGCGCCGTGCGCCAGTGCAGCCTGCCAGATCACCCAGCGGCGTTGGGTTTCATAAACGAGGTATTCCTCGGGCTTGTCTTCCCGGCGGCGAACGATGTGGCCTTCGCGCTGGGCCCATGCTTCAAAAGCATTGCGCATTTCAGTCCTTTTCAAATCTGCGTTCGGGTTAATTACTATCGAAATTCATTCCAAATAGCACCACCGCACCACCACGGCACGACTGCTGCCGCGCACAAGCTTGGCAGCCGAACACGCTTCTTACAATCTACAAATGGTACAACTTAAGTTGCCGTAACGCAACTTATTTATTCCCATGTTGCAACATCGTTAAATGCTACATTCATCCGTTTAGCGTTTAACGAACGTCTTTATATCGCGAACGCACTGAAGAAGCAACTTCATTTATTATTCTATTAAGTTATTGCGTTTCGGTGTGTTGTATTTTGCATAATATTACTGCAAAAATACTTATATTACACATACTGCATAAGCGGGGGAGATCCCGCTGCGTCCCCGCCTAGCCCGCTAGTATAACGCCGTGCCGGAATGGCTGCTCCCGATGGTCCCCTGCTGTGCGGAAGCATCATTTCCAACGGCACACTCGAATGCATGTTAAGCATATTGTGTGCCTTGAGAACATCTTCCAAGAAAACAAGGGCTTAGCGCAGGCAATCTGAAAGACGCGGCTTCCATGTAAGGAATTTCGACATCCGGTCACCGCAGGGCAGTGCTTTCCTGTCGTTAGCCGCGTGGAAAGCAACCGACCCACGCCTGCCGGCAGCAGCGTATACTCCCGGCTTTCCGCCGCGCCCGCGCCCTGGACGGGCGGCGCTTCAACTCACCGTAGAAAACACCTGATGAAAATCGCCACCTGGAACGTCAACTCCCTCAAAGTCCGCCTCCCTCACCTGCTGCAATGGCTGCAAGCGAATCCGGTCGATGTGCTCTGTATCCAGGAGACGAAACTCACCGACGACAAGTTCCCGCTGGCCGAGATCAACGAAGCCGGCTACCAGGTGGCCTACACAGGCCAGAAGACCTATAACGGCGTGGCCATCCTGTCGAAGCTGCCGATCGAGGACGTGGTGAAGAACAATCCCCGCTTCGAGGACGAGCAGCAGCGCCTGCTGGCCGCCACCATCGGCGGCGTGCGCTTCATCTGCGCCTACGTGCCGAACGGCCAGGAGGTCGGTTCGGACAAGTATGTCTACAAGCTGGCGTGGTTCAAGGCGCTGCAGGAATGGGTGGCGGCCGAGATGCGCGCCCACGAGCAGTTCGCGATCCTGGGCGACTACAACATCGCGCCGGACGCGCGCGACGTGCACGACCCGGCCGAATGGGAAGGCCGCATCCACTTCTCGCTGCCGGAGCGCGGCGCGCTGCAGGAGCTGATGGGATTGGGATTGTCGGACGCCTTCCGCCTGTTCGAGCAGCCGGACAAGCAGTACAGCTGGTGGGACTACCGCCAGCTTGCCTTCCGCCGCAACCGCGGCCTGCGCATCGACCATATCCTGCTGTCGGAGAAGCTGGCCCGGCGCTGCACCGCCTGCGTCATCGACCGCGAGCCGCGCAAATGGGAGCAGCCGTCGGACCACACGCCGGTGGTCGCGACGATCGGGGATTGACCGGCACAGCGGATCAGCCGACCAGGAAGGCCCCCACCTGGCCGGCCGGCAGCGGCCGCGCGAACAGGTAGCCCTGTGCAAACTGGCAGCCGAAGGAGCGCAGCAGCGCGTACTGCGACTCCGTCTCGACGCCCTCCGCCACGACCGACAGCTGCAGGCTGTTCGCCAGCGCCATCACCGCCGCCACGATGGCGCGGTCTTCCGCGCTCGCATCGAGCTCGCGCACGAAGGCGCGGTCGATCTTGATCTTCTTGACCGGGAAGCGCTTCAGGTAGGCCAGGCTCGAATACCCGGTGCCGAAGTCGTCGATCGACAGCGACATGCCCATCGCATTGATCTGGCGCAGGATTTCCAGTGTCTGGCCGCCGTGCTGCATCAGCGCGGTCTCGGTGATCTCCAGCTCCACCAGCCGCGGGTCGATGCCGGTGTCGCTCACGATGCGCCGGATCGCCTCCACCAGCCCGTGGTGCATGAACTGGCGCGCCGACAGGTTGATCGCCAGCGGCACCACATCCAGCCCCTCGCGCTGCCACTGCATCAGCTGGGCGCAGGCGCTGCGGATCACCCACTCGCCCACCGGCACGATCATGCCGCTCTCTTCCAGGATGGGGATGAATTCGTCCGGCCCGGTCAGTCCCTGGCCGTCGCGGCGCCAGCGCAGCAGCACTTCGAGCGCGTGCGGACGGCGCGTGGCCGCGCACATGATGGGCTGGTAGTGCAGCTCGAACTCCTCACGCGCCAGGGCGCCGCGCAGGCTCGATTCCAGCTCGAAGTGGCGCGCCGCGGCCTGGTTCATGCGCTGGGTGAAGAACTGGTAGTTGTTGCGGCCCGCGCCCTTGGCGTGGTACATCGCGGCGTCCGCGTGCCGCATCAGGGTTTCGACATCGCTGCCGTCGTCCGGATACACGCAGATGCCGATCGAGGGCGAGATGTGCAGGCTGCGTCCCTCGAAGGGGAAAGGCGAGGACAGCGCCTCGATGATCTTGTCGCCCACCAGGCGGCATTCCTCGCTGGCCGCGATCTCCGGCAGCAGTACCACGAATTCGTCGCCGCCCAGGCGCGCCACGGTGTCGCTCGCGCGCACCGCGACGACCAGGCGCTTGGCGACCTCGCGCAGCAGGTGGTCGCCGGTCAGGTGGCCGAGCGAATCGTTGATGTTCTTGAAGCGGTCCAGGTCGATGAACATCAGGGCCAGCTTGCGTCCCGTGCGCTGGGCGCCGCGGATCGCGCAGTCGAGCCGGTCCGACAGCAGCGCGCGGTTGGGCAGCCCGGTCAGGCTGTCGTGATAGGCCATGTGGTGCACGCGCGCCTCGGCCTGGCGCCGCTCGACGATCTCTTCCTGCAGCAGCGCGTTGGCGCCCGCCAGTTCGGCGGTGCGCTCGGCCACGCGCACTTCCAGCTCGTCGCGCGCGCGCCGGATGGCGTCGGCCGCTTCGCGCTGGGCGGTGACGTCGTCGAGCAGCCATACGCTGCGCCCGCGCCGCTGCGATGCGTCGAAGGGCCGGCCGGACACGCGCGCCCAGAAGCGGCTGCCGTCGCGCCGCACCAGCTGGTGCTCGGCCATGTGCACGCGCCCGGCCGCGAAGTCCGGCGCGGCCAGCGCGCGCGCCGCCTGCCAGCTTGCCTCGTCCGGGTAGAGCGCGCGCACGGTCTGGCCGTCCACCTCGCCCGCCGCCGCGCCAAACAGCTCTTCCATCTTGCGGTTGCAATGCAGGGTGCGGCCATTCTCCACCACGGCGATGCCCAGCACCGCGTTGTCGAGGATGGCGCGGTTTTCCATCAGCGCGTCGCGCAGCGACTGTTCGTCCTGCTTTTCGCGGGTGCGGTCTTCCAGCATCCAGATCGTGCCCTGGTCCGGATCGTGGTGATTGACCTGGTAGCCGATCAGCTGCACCCAGATCGGCGCGCCGTCCTTGCGCACCATGGTGGTCGCGGCGCGGAAGGAGCGGCCGGCGGCCAGCGGCGGATAGGCGCGCTCGCCCATGTCGAGGAAGGCTTCCTGGTCCGGGTACAGCAGCCGCGTCGTCCGGCCGGCCGCCTCGGCCTCGGTATAGCCGAACATGGCCGTGAAGGCGGGATTGCAGCGGCGGATGACGCGGTCGCGGGTGAACATGATGCCGACCGAGGCGTTGCTCATGATGGCCTGGACCTCGTTCATGGCCTGGCGCGAGCCGGTGACGTCTTCGACGATCCAGATGGTGCCCGCTTCGCGCATGCGCGGGTCGACCGCGCGGCCGCGCAGGCGCACCCAGAACAGGCTGCCGTCGCGGCGCCGGAACTGCTGGTCGACGCGTTCGAACAACTGGCCGGACGCCAGGGCCGCGTAGGCCTCGGCGGTCAGTTCCTGGTAGGCCTCGGGGGAAGCGAACACCTGCACCGGCTTCAGGGCCAGCAGCTCTTCCTGGCTGTAGCCGAACATCTCGCAGATGCGCGGATTGAAGGACTTGATCTGCCCGGGGAGCGTGAACACGATCCCGACCGGCGCGTTCTCGAGGATCGCGCGCTGTTCGAGCACCATGCGGCACAGGTCCGCGGCCTCCTGGGAAGGCTGCTCATGCGCGCAGGGGTCCGCCTGGGCGGCGAACGAAGGGGAGCTGGGAAGTCGGTCCATCAATGCTTGCTGGTGGGTCCGTTGGTCGGAATTGTTGCAACCTGGCAATCATAAACCAGAAATGCTGCCAACTCTACAACCAGAAAGCGTAAACGGGAAGCGCGGACGCGCTTCCCCCGCTGAAGTGTTGCGTACTTTTTAGAAACCGTCGCCCGGAACCCGCACCCAGCCTTCCATCAGCACGCGCGCGCTGCGGCTCATGATGGCTTTGCTGACGCTCCATGCGCCGTCGGCCTCGACCGCCTCGGCGCCGACGCGCAGGGTGCCCGACGGATGGCCGAAGCGCACCGCGTTGCGGGTGCCGCCGCCGGCCGCCAGGTTGACCAGGGTGCCGGGAATGGCGGCCGCGGTGCCGATGGCGACGGCGGCGGTGCCCATCATCGCGTGGTGCAGCTTGCCCATCGAGAGCGCGCGCACCAGCAGGTCGATGTCGCCGGCCGCCACCTGCTTGCCGCTGGAGGCGACGTAGTCGGCGGCTTTCGCCACGAAAGCGATCTTGGGCGTGTGCTGGCGCTTGGCCGCGTCCTCGATGCTGTCGATCAGGCCCATGCGCAGGGCGCCGTAGGCGCGGATGGTCTCGAACATGGCCAGCGCGCGCGGGTCGCCGTTGATGGCTTCCTGCAGTTCGGCGCCGGTATAGCCGATGGCGTCGGCGTTCACGAAGATGGTCGGAATGCCGGCGTTGATCATGGTGGCCTTGAGCGTGCCGACGCCCGGCACCTCCAGCTCGTCGACCAGGTTCCCGGTCGGGAACATGGCGCCGCCGGCGCCCTCTTCTTCCGCCGCCGGGTCCATGAATTCGAGCTGCACTTCGGCGGCCGGGAAAGTCACGCCGTCGAGTTCGAAGTCGCCGGTTTCCTGGACCTGGCCGTTCGACATCGGCACGTGGGCGACGATGGTCTTGGCGATGTTGGCCTGCCAGATGCGCACGACCGCCACGCCGTCCTGCGGCAGGCGCTCCGGGTCGACCAGGCCGCTGCCGATGGCAAACGAGCCGACGGCCGAGGACAGGTTGCCGCAGTTGCCGCTCCAGTCGACGAAGGGCTTGTCGATCGAGACCTGGCCGAACAGGTAGTCGACGTCGTGGCCGGGACGGCTGCTCTTCGCGACGATCACGGTCTTGCTGGTGCTCGAGGTGGCGCCGCCCATGCCGTCGATCTGCTTGCCGTAGGGGTCGGGGCTGCCGATCACGCGCAGCAGCAGCGCATCGCGCGCCGGGCCGGGAACGCGCGCCGCTTCGGGCAGGTCGTCGAGGCGGAAGAACACGCCTTTGCTGGTGCCGCCACGCATATAGGTGGCGGGAATCTTGATTTGGGGAGTGTGGGGCATGATGGGTCCGATGTGACAGGGAGGGCGGCCGCGCCGCCCTCCCCGCTGTTTACGCTGCGGCTTTCGATGCCGACGATTCCAGGAAGTCCTGCGCGAAGCGCTGCAGCACGCCGCCCGCTTCGTAGATCGCCACTTCCTCGGCCGTGTCGAGACGGCAGGTGACCGGCACTTCCAGCTTCTCGCCGTTCTTGCGGTGGATGACCAGGGTCAGGTCGGCGCGCGGCGTGCGCGCGCCCACCACGTCGAAGGTCTCGGTACCGTCGATGCCCAGGCTCAGTCGGTTGACGCCCGGCTTGAACTCCAGCGGCAGCACGCCCATGCCCACCAGGTTGGTGCGGTGGATGCGCTCGAAGCCTTCGGCCACGATGGCTTCCACGCCCGCCAGGCGCACACCCTTGGCCGCCCAGTCGCGCGAGGAACCCTGGCCATAGTCGGCGCCGGCGATGACGATCAGCGGCTGCTTGCGCTCCATGT
>CAMPHU010000036.1 GCA_946886065.1 uncultured Massilia sp.
GAATCAGCGAAAAGGATGCGCCGAGGCGGATGCAATGTAGCGGGCGCGGGAATGCCGACGCACTGGAGAGATCGCACCGGAGAGGGCACACCGAAGAGGACACGCCAAGAAGGCGCACCCAAACGGAACCACCGAAAGACGGCCCTGTCGGGTGCGCTGCCGGAATGCGAACGCGACCCCTCACAGGGCCCGCGAAAGCGGGCCCTGCTCGATGTCGGCGTTCAGGCCTACTGGCCGGAGGTCGGCGGAGTCGTGGTGCCGGTGCCGGTGGTGCCGGTGGTGCCCGACGTGCCCGAGGTACCGGTCGCCGGCGGCGTGGTGGTGTCGGTCGCCGGCGGGGTGGTGGTGCCGGTGGCGCCCGTGCCCATGTCGCCGGTGGTGCCGGTGGTGCCGGTGGCGCCGGTGGTCCCGGTTGCGCCGGTGCCCATGTCGCCGGTGGTGCCCGTGGTGCCGGTGCCGGTTGCGCCGGTGCCGGTGTCACCCGTGGTGCCGGCGGTTCCCGAGGTCGAGCTCGGTGCGGTGGCCGACGTGTCGCCAGCAGTGCCGGCGGTATCGTTCTTCTTGCAAGCGCCCAGCACGGATGCCAGGAGGGCTGCAGTCAGCAGGATTTTTGGTGCCTTAGTCAGTGCTTTCATTGTTTAAACTCCTCGTTCACGTCTATCTTGTGCCGAAGTCTCCAGGTGAGGCGCTGGAGGGTCAACGGCGCCAGTTCAGTTCCTCCATGGGTCCAGGACCCTGCGGTGGAACCATCAGGGAACCGACGCAATACGCGGCTCCGGTTAGTGCCCGAATCCAACAGTGAGAATTAGACTGGCAGCCTGGCCGCCAGTTCGTCGGATCGTGCACTTCTGCTTGTTTCCGCGGTGAGGCATGCGGAAGTCTTACCAAGCCGGCGCCTGGGCGCCGGCTTCCTGTCCCACCGGCCTCGGCCGGTCGGTCCCCTTGCCGGCGCCGCCTTGCGCGCCGAGCTGTTCCAACAGTGCGGGAATTTCCTGGGATATTTCCCGCGCCAGGTATCCCAAAGTGCCCATGCGCTGGGCCAGGCGGTCGCCGGCGCGCGCATGCAAGGCCACGCCCCAGCAGGTCGCCTGGGCCAGCGGCGCACCGCGCGCCGCCAGCCCGGCGATGATCCCGGCCAGCACGTCGCCCGAGCCGGAAATAGCCAGGCCGATATTGCCCGCTCCCTCGTGCTGCCACAGCACCCCGTCGGGCGCGGCGATCACGGTGCGTGCGCCCTTGAGCGCCAGCACCGCGTTCCATTCGCGCGCACAGACCAGCGCCAGCGCGTCGGGCCCGGCCACGATGTCGGCCTTGGCGGCGCCGGTCAGGTGGGCCATTTCGCCGGCGTGCGGGGTCAGCGCCACCGGGCGTTCGAAGCGGAAAGGCATGCCCTCCGGCCAGCCGCGCGGCGGGCGGCGCAGCACGCCCATCGCGCAGGCGTCGAGCACCACCGGGGTCTGGGTGGCGTCCAGGCGCGGCAGCAGGGCATGCACCAGTGCGGCGGTGGCCGCTTCGTCGCGCATGCCGGGGCCGATCAGGACGGCGTCGACGCGGTCGGCCAGCGGATCCAGGCTGTCCAGGGCCTCCAGGCTGAAGCCGTCGCTGGCATGCTCGCGCAGGCCGATCACGCGCGCCTCGGGCATGGCCAGCGCCACCAGCTGGGCCACGCTCGTGCCGGTGGCGACGGTCAGCTTGCCGGCGCCGGCGCGCAGGGCGGCCGTGGCCGCAAGAATGATGGCGCCCGGCATCTCGCTCGAGCCGCCCACGATCAGCACATGGCCGCGCAATTCCTTGTCGCCGTCCGCCGAGGGCCAGGGCAGGGGCCAGCCGGCCAGCAAGGCTGCGTCGACGTCGTGCACGGCAATGGCGCGGATGCTCGGTTCCATGGCGATGGCCTCATGCCTTCGGTGCGGTCGGCAGGTCCTTGCCCGCAGTGATGGGAGTGCCCGTGGCTTCCAGCGGGGCGGTGAAGTTGAGCAGCGCCAGCGCAAGGTCGCCGCGCTTGCCCCGCGCCGGGTCGAAGCGGTAGGAGGTGACCGAGCAGTTCGGCACGTCGCCGGCGCGGTCGAATTCCAGGATGGTGGCTTCGTCCAGGTGTTCGAACAAGTAGCGGAAGCAATTGACCGTGACTTGGTGCGCGACGATCAAGACACGCTCGCGGCAGTACTCGCGCTCGAGCGTGTCCATCACGCTGCGCAGGCGCAGGATCACGTCGCACCAGCTCTCGCCGCCGGGCGGGCGGAAATAGAACTTGCCGACGTGGCGGCGCTGCTCGTAGAGCTCGGGATGGTGATGGGCGATGCCGTGGGTGGTCAGGCGGTCGAGGATGCCGAATTCCTTTTCGCGCAGGCGCTCGTCGGCCTGCACCGCCAGCAGCTCGCTGCGGTCGAGGCGCTGCATCAGGAGCTCGGCGGTCTGCCGCGCGCGCACATAGGGCGAATGCAGCACCGCGTTGGGGCGCTGGCCCGGGGGAAGGGCGGCGAACCACGACCCCAGCGCTTCGGATTGGCGGACGCCCAGCTCGGACAGGGGAACGTCGACGTCGCGGTCGGCGATGTCGATATGGTGTCCGGCCGCCGCTTCCGCCAGATCACGTGCGACATTGCCGGCGCTTTGCCCATGCCTGACCAGCCAGATTTCCTGCGGCCACTTTTGCTCCATCACCCGCCCGTCGTTGATATTGACATGGCGTCATCTTAGACGGATTCCGCGGCGGTTTAGCGCACGATTGCGGCCTTTCCGGACTGGCTCTTCACGCTGTCAGCACGCTCTTACAAGCGTGTTTACGGCGGTAATCACACCGCTTGTTCTTCGCTGTCCAGATTGATTTCCGCATCGCTAGCAAACACCCGCATGTCGGTCTCGCCCAGCACGCGGCTGGTGACGGTGCCGGCCGCGATGGAGCCGCTCACGTTGAGGGCGGTGCGGCCCATGTCGATCAGCGGCTCCACCGAGATCAGCAGGCCGGCCAGCGCCACCGGCAAGTCCATCGCCGACAGCACGATCAGGGCCGCGAAGGTGGCGCCGCCGCCCACCCCGGCCACGCCGATCGAGCCGAAGGCGATGATGGCCAGCAGGGGCAGCAGGAAGCTGGCGCTCATCGGATCGATGCCGACGGTGGGCGCGATCATCACCGCCAGCATGGCCGGGTAGATGCCGGCGCAACCGTTCTGGCCGATGGTGGCGCCAAAGGAGGCCGCGAAATTGGCGATGCCTTCCGGCGTGCCCAGGCGTGCGGTCTGGGTCGCCACGCTCATCGGGATCGAGCCGGCGCTGGTGCGCGAGGTGAAGGCGAAGGCCAGTACCGGGAAGATCTTGCCGACGTAGCGCACCGGATTCAGGCCGGCCGCGCCGATCATGACCAGGTGCACGCAGAACATCAGCGCCAGCGCGCAGTAGGACGCGGCGACGAAGCCCAGCAGGTTGAGGATGTCCTGCAGGCTGGAGCCGGCCACCACCTTGGCCATCAGTGCGAACACGCCGAACGGGGTCAGGCGCAGCACCAGGGTCACCATGCGCATCACGATCACGTGGGCCACATGCACGAAGTGGCTGAAGGATTCGAAGACGTCCGGCTTCTTGCCGGCGATGCCGGTGGCCGAGATGCCGATGAAGATCGAGAACACGACCACGGCGATGGTCGAGGTCTTGCGCGCGCCGGTCATGTCGAGGAAGGGATTGGCCGGAATGAAGGACAGCAGCATGCTGGGCAGCGAAATATCCTTGGCCGCGGCCAGGTTGCCCTGCAGGTATTCTCCGCGCGCGACCTCGGCCGCCGAGGCGGTGAGGCCCACCGCCGACAGGCCGAACAGCTTGGCCATCAGGATGCCGATCGCCGCCGCGATCACCGTGGTCACGAGCAGGATGCCGATGGTCAGGGTGCTGATGCTGCCGAGCGAGGAGGTGGTGCGCAGCTTCATGATGGCCTGCACGATCGACACCATGATGAGGGGGATGACGATCATCTGCAGCAGCTTGACATAGCCGCTGCCGAGCACGTCAAGCCAGGCATTGGTGGCCGCGATCTCGGTCGAGGCCGCGCCGTACACCGCCTGCAGGCCCGCACCCAGCACGACCCCGAGGCCGAGGCCGGTCAATACCCGTTTGGTGAAGGACACGTGGGCGCTCTGCAGCCGCCACAGCAGGACGCAGACGGCGAGGGCGATGGCCAGGTTCAGGATCAGCGGAAGGTTCATGGGGCCTCTGGAGAGATTACTGCTTGCAACAAAACGATCGCAGCATTCTATAGGCAAACTGTTATTGCCGCTTCCAGGAAACGATTTTGCACCGGAATGGTGCGGGATCGCTTGACGGCCGCCAGCCGGGAGCAGACCGCCGGCGCCTGCAAGCTGACCGGCGCCGTGCAGGCGCCGGTGCGCGGCACGGCCGTGAAGCCCGCATGGCCGCCAGGGCCGGGCGGCCGACGGCCGGGAAACGTTCAGGCCGCCGTCCGCATCAACGAAAAAGCCAACCCGAAGGTTGGCTTGTCATGCGGGGCAGCGGCGGCGCACCCGGTCTTGCAGCGGCCGGAACGCGGTCCGGCCGCCGATGCGCGGCAATGCGGCGCGGGCGCCCTTATTCGAGGACGATCACCAGCGCGGCCAGGCCGATGCACAGGCCCACGCTGACGGCGATGCGCTGGCGCAAGCGCTGGCTGCTCGAGACGATGTCCTTTGCGATGTTGCGGCGCGGTGCGCGGGGATCGGTCTTGTCGACGGTGGCGGTATGGATGCTGCTGTGCTGGCGTTCGCCGTGTTCGATTTCCATGATGTCTCCTTTAGCCGTTTCGACGGGAAACGGCAGGTTAGGCCGCAGGGCCATATATTCAGTGTTCGGTAATGACGGGCCCAGCGAACTGTGTTCGCCGGGCTCAGGCAAGCCGGGCAGCGGCCTGGCAGCCCTGGCGGGCGCGCGGCGCGGAGAAGCGGATTGTCTGGCGGGCTCGCCGCGCGGCCGCGACGCAGCGGGTGCGCGGGCCGGGGGAATGCAGATGGATGCGAGACATGCGGTGCCAGTACCTTACTTCTGTTTTGGACAATCCGTGAGCGCGGCGGCTGCGGGCGTTGTGGGCACATTGCATGTGCACGCAAGGCAGCGCGCGGGCGTTCCGGGACGTTGTTTATTTTACATCTCGCTCACTGAAAGGCAAGAGGCGCACGATTGCTCGCGCCTGCATGGCGATCGGGGCAAGTTTGACTCATCCTAGCATGGCTGCCCGGACAGTGGGTGGCCGTGGGGCTTGATGGAGGCAGGAGTGTGGTGTTTTTGATCCGCCGCTCCCTGGGCAGCGGGGGAGAAGCCGCGGGGACATGGACCAGGCGCCGCCGCATGGGCCGCAAATGCCGCCTGGACACCGGGTCCAGGCGGCAGCCGCGCTCAACCGGTCACGGTAATGGCCGGGGCGTTATAGCCCTTGAAGGTCAATGTATAGGTATAGCTGGTGACGGTTGGCGACCCGGACAGCTCCTTGGTCCAGTTCCCGTTCGGGCAGCTGGCCATGTCGATGAAGGTCTGGTTCGTGGGCGGATTCTGCACACTGAACGGGGCCACGGTCAGGGTGCCGTTCCTGATCTCGGTCGTTTCATCGGGGGCGGGCGTCGAAGTCGTCGACTGGGTCTTTACTTCGACGATCTGGCCGCCGTGGTTCCGGCACTTCACCGTCGCGGAGTAGGTGACCGTCAGGCGGAGGTCCGCGTCGTTATTGCCGACGCCGGCGATCCTGGTACCGGTACAGCTGACAGTCAGGCCATTTACGCTGCACACCGGCTCGCCGGAACCGTTGCGGTAGTGGGCGCCGGTCGGCGCCCGGTCCTCGAAGATGGTGATGCCCCAGGCGGGAGCCGCCAGGGCCGCAGCCAGGGACAGCCCGAAAGTCATGGAAGTAAGCTTGCTCATAATCCCCTCCAGAAAATGCGTATTGGACACTGGTAGATAACACGGATTTACTGCAATCTAGTCTTGACAGAAATGTGAATTAACAGCTTATTTTTTGAATGTGAACATCGTTGAAGTAACGGCATTCTGAAATGCCGGTCTGGGCAGTAATCCTCCTCATCATTCGGTTGACGCTCGGGCTCGCTATTCAAATGCCTTTCCACATATCGACGGTTTTAATTTGTCGGTGGTAACGCAGATCTTAATAAGACCAGCGCATATCATTCCTGCCGCCATGCAGGGCGGGATAGCGCAACGCCGGCATGGCGGCCTGAGCGCTGCGCTGGAGCGCCCAGTAGCGAGCTCTGCCCACGAATAGACAAGGCCGCTTGTTATTGATGACCGAATCGATTTCGAAAAAACAGGCGATTCGGATTTTTCTGTCGAGAGATTTGCTTCAAATGGGTTATTTCCCCCTCGCTCGTGTCTGTTCAAAATCATTATGCGCAGCGGGTAAAAAAAATTCAATCCCCGAGATGCGATAAATGTGTGGATTTTTGAGGCGCGGCGTCTTCTTGAATTAACCCGGCGGCGCAATGGAAAATATATGCGGCAATATTTAATGTGAAATGAAGCAAAAAAGAAATGTAGGCAAATCAGTGAAATTCGAGAAAGGCGTCCTATACTGAATCATTCCGGAAGGGGGAGAAGTCCATGCATGCCAGGGCGGCGGGAACGAAGCTTCCATGAACAAGGACGAGGCCGCAAGACGCCTGCGGGCGCCATCCCAAGCGCTTTTCCGCCTGGGGCTGTTGAGCGCATTGCTGGCCGGGCCGATGCTGGGAGGATGTGGCGGCGACAGCGTTTCGCCGGGCGTGGCGGCTTCCTCGCACACGGCAGGCGTCCAGGGGAGCTCGGGCGTGGCCCAGGGCGCGCTTCCTCAGGCGCCCACGCCGGCACCGGCGCAACCGGGTCCGCGGGCCGCCACGGACAAGTCCGGAGCCCCTTCTCCGCTGGAAACTGCGCGGCTGGGGCGCATGAAGGCGCTGCCGATCCTGTCGGTCTTGTCGGACCAGGAAAAGCTTGGGCTGCTCAGGCAACTGCCCGAGGCCTCGCCCATGCAGCGCCTGAGAGCGCTCGACGCCTATCCCAGGCTGGACGCGCTGGGCGAGAGGCAGAAGGAAATCCTGCTGGGGCAACTGGAAGATATCGTCCCCGTGACCACGCCGGCGAACGGCTTCGTCTGCGAATGCGGCAACGGGGTCGTCCACAAAATGTGCGTACGCGAAAGCTGCCTGGACCGCAGTGCGGTGGGGGCGGTCTGTTACCAGGCGTGCGGCAGGCTGCCGATGCTCAAGGCCGCATGCAGCCCGACGCCGGAATGCGCGCGCGGACGCTAGTCCGGCAGGAGGGGCGACGCAAACGAAAACGCCAGCCCGAAGGCTGGCGTTTTCGCTGATTCTGGTAGGCCGTGCTGGGCTCGAACCAGCGACCAACGGATTAAAAGTCCGCTGCTCTACCAACTGAGCTAACGACCCGAAAGAAGCAAGATTATAGGTCGAGCTGGCGCGGCTGTCAAATACCCAAGGCGCCTGGCAGCTTACTTCAGCGAGGCCAGGCGGTCGCGCGCGGTCTGCGCCGCGCTCGAGGACGGATACTTCGACACCAGCTGCTGCAGCGCCTTCTTCGCGTTCTTGTTGTCCTTCAGCAGGGCATAGCTGCTGGCGATGTTGAGCATCGCATCCGGCACTTTCGGGCTGGAGTTATAGGTGCTGGTCACCACTTCCTGGGCCGCGATGGCCTTCTTGTAGTCGCCCAGCGCGTAGTAGGCGTTGCCCAGCCAGTACTGCGCATTCGAGGCGTAGGCCGACTCCGGGTAGCGCTTGACGAAGTCCTGCAGCGCGCCGGCGGCGGCCTTGTAGTCGCCCGACTGGAACAGGGCGGTGGCGGCGTCGTAGGCGCTCTTCTCGGATGGCAGGACCTCGGCGGTCTGGCCGTCGATGGTTTCCTGGCGCGGCTCGAGCTTCTTGATGCGCGCGTCGAGGTCGGCGTATAGCTGCTTCTGGCCGTTCTGGGCCTTGGCGACCTCGTTGGCCAGCACTTCGATCTGGCCGCGCAGGCGCGCCAGTTCCTGCATGGTCTGCTCGTGCTGGTTCAGCATTTCGATGGTGGAGCTCTTGTCCGCCTTGGTGTCGACGCGGGCGTTGAGGTCGCGGGCGATGTTGTCGACCTTGGCACGCAGGTCGAGGATCGCTTTGCGCGCTTCGTCGTCGTCGAGCAGGCCGGCGGACGCCTGCAGCGGCATCCAGGCCGCCAGGAACAGGCAGGCAAGACGGGACGGGGTCAGTTTCATCATGGCGTTGCTCTTTCTACTAAACCAGTTGCAGATATAAAAAACAGGGCGGCTAGCAGTCTGCACCGCTTGCCGCCCCGCTGTCAATCAGCCGAATCTTAAGCCGGCGATTACTGGTAGACGATGTCGGCGCGACGGTTCTCGGCCCAGGCGGCTTCGTTGCTGCCGGTTGCCTTCGGCTTTTCTTCGCCCAGCGACACGGCTTCCATCTGGCCTTCGGCCACGCCCAGCGAACCCATCGCACGGCGGACGGCTTCGGCGCGCTTCTGGCCCAGGGCCAGGTTGTACTCGGTGCCGCCGCGTTCGTCGGTGTTGCCCTGGATCAGGACCTTACGCTGGGTGTTCTTGTTCAGGTAAGCCGAGTGGTTTTCCACGACCGGACGGCCGTCGTCGCGCACGACGAAGCTGTCGTAGTCGAAGTAGACGCTGCGGTTGGCCAGCACGCCCTTCGGATCGTTCAGCGGATCGACGGTGCCGGTTTCGACCGGCTTGATCTCGCGGGTGTCGGCTTGCACCGGCGCCGGCTCCGTCGATTTTTCCTGGACGGTGGTTTCGGTCAGCTTGGTCGGCGACGAGCAAGCAGCCAGCAGGGCGGCTGCCGAGGCGATGAAGGCGACGCTCTTGAAGTTGCGCATGGTTTTTCTCCTGTTCTGGTAAAGGTTTTACTTCGTTACTTCATGAAGGGACCCCAGCTGGGCTCCCGAATGTTTCCCGCTTTGGTGGTTAAGCGCTGCTTGACCCGTCCATCCACCGACACCACGGCCAGCGAGGTTCGCCCGCCGCCCTTGGTCGCATACATGATGTACTTGCCGTTAGGCGAAAAACTCGGTTCGGTGGCCCCATCGGCCAGGCGCAGCTCCTGGCCGCTGGCCAGGTCCATCGCATATAAGGAGAAACCGCCGTCGCGCTGGGAGATCCATGCCAGGGTCTTCCCATCAGGAGACACGCGCGGGCTGATGTTGTAGCTGCCGTTGAAGGTCACGCGGGTGGCGTTGCCGCCTGCCGCGTTCATCTTGTAAACCTGCGGGCCGCCGCTGCGGTCGCTGGTGAAATAAATGGTCTGGCCGTCGGCCGAGAACTGCGGCTCGGTGTCGATCGCGTTGTTGGTGGTCAGGCGGCGCAGGCCGCTGCCGTCCGAGCGCACCGTGTAGATCTCGGTATTGCCGTCTTTCGACAGGGCCACGGCGAGCGTGCTGCCGTCCGGCGCCCACGACGGCGCCGAGTTGTTGCCCTTCTGGTTGGAGATCTGGTTGCGGCGGCCGGTCATCAGGTCTTGCAGGTAGACCACCGGCTTGCGGTCTTCCAGCGAGACGTAGGCGACCTTGCTGCCGTCCGGCGACCAGGCCGGCGAGATGATCGGTTCGCGGCCGTGCACGGCGACGATTTCGTTCTCGCCGTCGGCATCGGCCACGGCCAGGCTGTAGTGGCGGCCGGCGCGGTCTTCCTTCACGTAGGCGATGCGGGTCGAGAAGATGCCCTTCACGCCGGTCAGCTTTTCGTAGACGTCGTCGGCGATGCGGTGCGCCTGCAGGCGGGTGTACTTGGGCTGGACTTCGCCGCCCATCTGCGAGATCTGGCCGCCCTTGACGGTATCGAGCAGCTTGTAGCGCACGGCCAGGCGGCCGTCCGGCTGGCGCGACACGCTGCCGACCACCAGGGCGTCGGCGCCGCTGGCCTTGAAGGCGGCCAGGTCGACATTGGCGCTGTCGCTGATCACCTGGCCGGCGTCGATCACCTTGAACACGCCGGAGCGTTCGAGGTCGGCGCGGATCACGGCCGACACCTGGGCCGGCGCCACGCCTTCGTCGGCGAAGGCGGCGACGGCAACCGGGATCTGGTTGCTGCCGACGCCGGCGATTTCGACCTTGAGCTGGGCCTGGGTGGCAGTGCCCATCAGCATCGTTGCACTAAACAGCAGTATGTGAAGTTTTTTCATAGTCTGTGAGTCAGATTGAGGTCGAGCCGTCAGTCGAGGTCTTTCATCGAGAAATTGACCTCGAGGTTGCGCTCTACCGTACCATCTTTCTTCTTGGGTAGTGGGGACGCTTTGCGGATGCCGTTTTCCACCGCGCGGTCGAATTCCGGCACGCCGCTGCTCTTGGCCAGGCGCACCGACATGATTTCGCCGGTCGGCAACTGGTCCACCTTGAACACGGCCTTCGGGTTGCCCGGTACATTGGTGCCGCCCGCATAGGTCGTATTGCTCTTGATCTTGGCCGTGATCGCGGCGACATAGCCGCTGTCGATCTTCGGCGCGGTCGATTTCTCGGCCGAACCTCCGCTGCCCATGGCGCCGGCCATGCGCTTGAGGTCTTCCTGGCGGATCTTGTCCAGGCGGGCCGCTTCGGCCCTGGCTGCGTCAGCCGCCTTTTTCTTGTCGGCGAGTTCTTTCTTCTTTTTCTCGTCGGCTTCTTTCTTTGCCAGCTCCTTGCGGTCCGCTTCTTCTTTTTTCTTTTTCTCGTCCTCTTTTTTCTTCTGCTCGGCGATTTCCTTCTTGCGCTTCTCTTCGCGCTCCGCCAGGTCCTTCTTCAGCTGTTCGGCCTTGCGCTCCTTCTCGCGCTCGAGGGCGATATCGGGCGGCGTCGGCGCAGGGCGCTCGACGGGCGGCGGCGGCTCGGCGCGCTGGACGGGCTGCGGTTCCGGCTCGGGTTCGGGCTCGGGCGGCGGCTCGGCCGGCAGGGGAGGCGCGGCGGCGGTCTGGACCGACATGTCCCAGACCTCGGCCTCGACCGCGACCGGCTCGTTGCTCTGCCAGCTGATGCCGAACCACAGGAAGGACAGCAAAATGGCGTGCACGAACACCGCCAGCAGGAAGGACGGCAGGCGCTTCGGTTCGGGCGGCACGTAATACGGGGTGCCGGCGCTGGCAGGCTTCATGGCTGACATGGATCCGGCTTCACTTGGTAGCGAGTCCCACGCGGTTGATGCCCATCTTCTTGGCTTCGGAAATCAGCTGGATGACATCGTCGTATTTGCTGTCCTTGTCGCCCGCGATCAAGACCGGATAGTCCGGATTTTCTTCGTGCAGGGCGCGCAGGCGCTGGAGCAGGGCGGCGCGGTCGGCGACATCTTCGCTGGCCACCTTCTGCTTGCCGTTCACCCCGATCGACAGCTTGCCTTCCGGCTGGACCTGGACCTGGATATAGGTATCCGGCGGCAGCGCCGACTTCTCGGCGCGCGGCAGGTTGACCACGCTCGGCGCCTCGTTGGCCGGCACCGCCATGAAGATAATGAGCAGCACCAGCATCACGTCGATGTAGGGCACGACGTTGATCTCGGACTTGAATTTGCGGCGGCGCCCGCCGCGCATGCTGCTGGAAAAGGCCATCCCGTCCTCCGATCAGCGCGCCTGGCGCTGCAGGATGTTCGAGAATTCCTCGACGAAGCTCTCGAAGCGGTTGGCCAGGCGGTCGATGTCGTGCGTGAAGCGGTTGTAGGCGACGACCGCCGGGATCGCGGCGAACAGGCCGATCGCGGTGGCGATCAGGGCCTCGGCGATGCCGGGCGCGACCACCGCCAGGGTGGCTTGCTGCACGTTGGCCAGGCCGCGGAAGGCGTTCATGATGCCCCACACGGTGCCGAGCAGGCCGATGTAGGGGGACACGGAACCGACCGAGGCCAGGAAGTTCAGGTGGGTGTCCAGCATGTCGAGTTCGCGCTGGAAGGAGGCGCGCATGGCGCGGCGTGCGCCGTCGAGCACGGCGCCCATGTCGAGCGCGTCGCGCGAGGCTTGCTTGCCCTTGATGAATTCGCCCATGCCGGCTTCGAAGATGCGGGCCAGCGGGCCGCTCTGGTCGCGCTGGCTGCTGGCGCTCTGGTGCAGGGTGTGCAGGTTGCCGCCGGCCCAGAAGCTGCGTTCGAACTGCTCGGTCTGGCTACGGGCGGCGCGGATCGCGAACAGCTTGCGGAAGATATAGGTCCAGCTCAGCACCGACAAGGCCAGCAACAGGGCCATGATCAGTTGCACCAGCACGTGGGCGTTGCTGATCAGGGCGATAAACGAAAGGTCTTGGGTCGCGGTCATCGGTAGCAAAGTATTGTATAAATGGTCAGGCGAGGCGCTGTGCGCCGCGCATTTTATCAGCCACGTCTTCTGGCAGGGAACGGGGACGCATGGTGGCGAGGTCGACGCAGCCCACCTTCACGCTGGCGCTGGTCAGCAGCGTTTCTCCGCGCCAGGCTTGCTGGAGGAACAGGACCGAAGCGCGGCCGAGCTTGTCGACAGTCGTGCGGATCGTCAGTTCGTCGTCGAGGCGGGCGGGCGCATGGTAGTCCAGGCTGGCGCTCTTGACCACGAAGGCGGTGCCGTCGGCGTCGAGCAGCGCCTGCTGCTGAACGCCGGTCGCACGCAGCCATTCGGTGCGCGCGCGTTCGAAGAATTTGAGGTAGTTAGCGTAAAACACGATACCACCGGCGTCGGTGTCTTCGTAATAGACCCGCACTGGCCAGTCAAAAGCTGAAGGCATTTCCCCTGCCAATTAAGTGTGAATAGGAAACATTTTACGCGATTTCGGTCCGCCCTATGTACGGTGCCGTACATTAAACGGCAAAAAACCGCCTGCCTCTTCCCATCAGGCATGCGTAGCGTCGCTAAGTAGACGTGAAATAGTGCAAGAAGGCCAATTACTGTAACACTTTCTCACAATTGCCCAGCGCCCGTTACAAACGGTATCCCAAGCGGGAGACGGAGCGAACGGCCGTCGATCCTTGCCGGGCTTCCGGTTCATCCTATCCGTTCTGACAGGGTGGCGTCCGAATGACGGCCAGCGGGGGCCTGCCCATGTTATTTTCCGGCCTTTCACCAGAAGGATCATGGGAATGCGCATTCGTTTTCTACTCGCGCTGCTGGCGGTCGCCGGCGGTGCGCAGGCGGCCGGCGCCGGCGCCGCCGACACCCCGGCGGACGGCCAGCCGATGGCCTGGCGCTACGGCTTGCTGCAAACCGCCCAGGCCGAGTTCGACAAGAACGTCGCCGCCAGGGCGCCGGGCGCGGTGCTGGCATTCCGCCTGCCCAAGGTGGATCCGGTGCAGGGCGACCACCAGGTCGAATTGGTCCAGGGCGAGAAGCGCACGCCTTTGCCGATGCTTGCCGGCGCGCGTTTCGCGCTGCCGCACGATGCCCAGGCGGCCAGCGCGGACGCCATGGTCGTGGCGAACCAGCGTTTTCCCAAGGGCGACTTCAATCACCCGAACGTCCAGGTGCGTTCGCCGGGGCTCCCGCAAGGCGTCAACCGGATGGGCGACCTGCGGCTGGCATGCGCCGCGCAAATCGCCATGGGAAAAGCGGAAGGATTCAAGTTCCGGGCGATCTTCGCCGTCGCCGGCCTGTTCGGCCTGGACGTCTGCGAAAAGCTGGAGGTCACGAACATCGACGCCCCCAACGCGGCCTACGATACCGTCGTGATCGAAGACGGCGAGCGCAAGCTGGCGCAGTCCAGCAAGCGGGAAAACATGACGCGCCTGGGCGACCAGGGCTGGTCCGACAATGCCCGCATCAGTTTCCTGCTGAACGGCGTTGCCGTGCAGTGAGCAGCTGCCGGCGCGCCTTGCGGTCAATGCCTCAGGTCAGGTGCTGCGCTTGATGGCGAAAGGCGAGAAACCCTGGCAGGTCGGCATCAGCTCGATCAGGTTGACGTTGATGTGCGGCGGCAGGGTCGCGATCCAGTACGCCGTCTCGGCGATATCCTGGGCGGTCAGTGGGGTCGTACCCTCGTAGACCTTGGCCGCGGCCGCGTCGTCGCCCTTGAAGCGCACGTTCGAGAACTCGGTGCCGCCGCACAGGCCCGGCGCCAGGTTGGTGGCGCGCACGCCCGTGCCGACCAGGTCGGCGCGCAGGTTGAGCGTGAACTGCTCGACGAAGGCCTTGGTCGCGCCGTACACGTTGCCGCCCGGGTAGGGGTAGTGGCCGGCCACCGAGCCCAGGTTGATCACCAGGCCGCTGCCGCGCCCGACCATGCCGGGCAAGACGGCGCGGGTCATGGTCACCAGGCCCTGGCAATTGGTGGCGATCATGGTTTCCCAGTCTTCCAGCGGCACTTCGTGCGCCGGCAAGGTGTTCAGCGCCAGGCCGGCGTTGTTGACCAGGACATCGATCGCGCGCCAGTCCGGCGGCAGAGCAGCCAGCGCCGCGTCGATCGAGGCGCGGCTGGTGACGTCCAGGGTGACGGGCAGGGCGGCGTCGCCCAGCTCGGCCGCCAGTTCGGCGATACGCTCGGTGCGGCGCGCGGCGAGCACCACGCGGTGGCCGTTGCGGGCGAAAGTGCGCGCCATCTCGGCGCCGAAGCCGGCCGAGGCGCCGGTGATGAATACGATCATGGAAGGTCCCGGTACGAGTTTATGCAGGGTAGGCAGGGAAATTGTAGCCGAAACGGCCATGTTTCCGCTGGCGGCCCCCCGTTTGGCAGGGCTTGCCAGGGCGACAGCAGTTTCCTTGCCCTAAGGGGGGCAGATCACATACAATCTGGAGTCCCTACGTCTCACGTAACTGGCGAAACACCGCGCGCCGCAGCCCCGGGCTCCGCGCACGGCAAGGTGGAGTCCCACCGGGGAACCTGAGACGTCATTTCGCCGTTCGCCTGGGCAGCCATCAACTGGTACGCGCTTGAATCCTCGAGATTCGTCGTGGAGATTCGCGCGGATGCCCGTTCGGGGTAGCTCCCTGATTGGCTCCCGCCCACGTCCAACGCTGCCCGTTGCCTGGTTTACTATCGATTGGAGTTTTACATGTTTGCAAAAGACCATACGCTCGCCAACATCGACCCGGAACTGTGGGATGCCATCCAGAAGGAAAACGTTCGCCAGCAGGACCACATCGAACTGATCGCGTCCGAAAACTATACCTCGCCGGCCGTGATGCAGGCGCAGGGTTCGCAGCTGACCAACAAGTACGCCGAAGGCTACCCGGGCAAGCGCTACTACGGCGGTTGCGAATACGTCGACGTGGTCGAGCAGCTGGCCATCGACCGCCTGAAGCAGATCTTCGGCGCCGAAGCCGCCAACGTGCAGCCGAACTCGGGCTCGCAGGCCAACCAGGGCGTGTTCTTCGCCATGCTCAAGCCGGGCGACACCATCATGGGCATGTCGCTGGCCGAAGGCGGCCACCTGACCCACGGCATGGCCCTGAACATGTCGGGCAAGTGGTTCAACGTCATTTCCTATGGCCTGACCGCGGAAGAAGACATCGACTACGAACAAATGGAGCGCCTGGCGCGCGAGCACAAGCCGAAGATGATCATCGCGGGCGCCTCGGCGTTCTCGCTGCGCATCGACTTCGAGCGCTTCGCCAAGGTGGCCAAGGAAATCGGCGCCTACTTCATGGTCGACATGGCCCACTACGCGGGCCTGATCGCCGCCGGCGAATACCCGAACCCGGTGCCTTACGCCGACTTCGTCACCTCGACCACCCACAAGTCGCTGCGCGGCCCGCGCGGCGGCATCATCCTGATGAAGGCCGAGCACGAGAAGGCCATCAACTCGGCGATCTTCCCGGGCATCCAGGGCGGTCCGCTGATGCACGTCATCGCCGGCAAGGCCGTGGCCTTCAAGGAAGCGCAGTCGCCGGAGTTCAAGGAATACCAGAAGCAGGTGGTCAAGAACGCCAAGGCGCTGGCCGACACCCTGACCGCGCGCGGCCTGCGCATCGTCTCGGGCACTACCCAGTCGCACGTGATGCTGGTGGACCTGCGCGCCAAGGGCCTGACCGGCAAGGAAGCGGAAGCCATCCTGGGCCAGGCGCACATGACCTGCAACAAGAACGGCATCCCGAACGACCCGCAGAAGCCTTTCGTCACCTCGGGCATCCGCCTGGGCAGCCCGGCCTTCACCACCCGCGGCTTCAAGGAGGAAGATGCGGTCAAGGTGGGCAACCTGATCGCCGACGTGCTGGACAACCCGCACGACGCCGCGACCATCGAGCGCGTCAAGGCCGAAGTCAAGCAGCTGACCGACAAGTACCCGGTCTACGCGGCCTGATCGCCCGACCAGGAGCCGGCCCCGCCGGCTCCGCCAAGTGAGCCCAGCGCCATGAAATGTCCCTTCTGCCAGCATGAAGACACCCAGGTCCTCGATACCCGCGTATCGGAGGAGGGGGATTCCATCCGGCGCCGGCGCCGCTGCACCAAATGCGACAAGCGCTTCACGACCTACGAGCGGATCGAGCTGTCGATGCCGTTCATCGTCAAGAAGAACGGCAGCCGCACGGAATTCGAGTCGGGCAAGCTGCGCGGCAGCCTGATGCTGGCGCTGCGCAAGCGCCCGGTGGCGGCCGAGGCCATCGATACCGCGGTCGCCACGATCGAGGAAAAGCTGCTCACCAGCGGCCGGCGTGAAGTCGACACCGGCTACGTGGGCGAACTGGTGATGCAGGAGCTCAAGCGCCTGGACAAGATCGCCTACATCCGCTTCGCTTCCGTCTACAAGAATTTCGAAGACCTGGACGAGTTCCAGGAGGCGCTGGACGAAGTCGGTCACCCGCGCAAATAAGTCCCCGCATTTAGTTCCCAAAAAGTTCCCAATTTGCCGACGTGTGCGCTTAGGCCAGCTCATGGCCGGCCGGTGCGCGCCTGTTACCTTGTGACCTCCATCGAATCGCGCCGTCATCGGTCGCGGCATCGTGACAGGGGGGCTGGCATGCGGGTGCATCCACAGGGCGGGTTCACGCTGGTCGAAGTGCTGGTGGCGCTGTTCGTGCTCGCCGTCGGCGTGCTCGGGGCGGGAGCGGCCCAGCTGGCCGCGCAGCGCACGCGCCAGCAGTCGGCGCTGCTGTCCGAGGCCGCGCAGCTGGCGGCATCGCTGGCCGCGCGCATGCGCGTCAACGCCGTCGCCGCCGGCTTGCCGGATGCCGCCAATCCCTATCTTTCGCTCGACTACGACGCCGCCGCCGACGGCGAGCCCGGTGCCGCGCCCGCCTCCTGCTACGGCGCCGGCGTTTGCGGCCCGCTGCGGCTCGCGGCCTTCGACCTGCACGAAGCGAAGCAGGCGGTGCATGCATCCTTCCCTGGCGGGCACATCGCCGTCTGCCGCGACAGCGCGCCCTGGGACGCCGGCGCCGGCCGCTACCGCTGGGCGTGCACGGAGGACGCCGGCGCGCCGGTGCTGATCAAGCTCGGATGGGCCGGTACCGATGAGGCGCCGGGGCTGGTCGCGGTGGTGCCGCTATGAGACCCTGCCGACAGCGCCAGCGCGGCCTGACCGTGGCCGAACTGATGATCGCGATGGCCCTCGGGCTGGCGGTGCTGCTGGCCTGCGGGAAGCTCCTGATCGGCGTCACGCAGGCTTACGCCATGCAGGTGGAAGCGGAAGCGATGGACGAGGCGGGCCGCTACGCGCTGGACGCCGTGGCGCGCGCCGTACGCCAGTCGGCCCACGTGGACCGGGCGGCGTCGCCCGCGCCGGACCCGACGCTGCCGGCCCGCATCGCCGGGCTGGACGCGCGCTCGGTGCCCCGCAACGGCCAGGGCATCGATGCGGCCTTGCCGGACGCCGTGAACGGCAGCGACGTGCTGGCGCTGCGCTTTCCCGGCAGCGGGCCGCCGCCGAAGGGCGACGGCGGCACGGTCGACTGCGCGGGCTTCCCGGTGCATGCCGGCGAGGAAGGCTGGAGCATCTTCTACGTCGGCCGCAACGCCCAGGGCGAGGCCGAGCTGCGCTGCAAATACCACGGCAACAGCAACTGGTCCGCCGACGCGGTGGCCGGCAAGGTGGACGGCTTCCAGGTTCTTTACGGGCTCGACGGCGACGGCGATGGCGTGCCGGAGCGCTACGTGAACGCATCCACGCTGGCCGTGCTCGACGCCGGGCTCATGCTGAACGGCGCGAATCCCATGCAGCGGGCCCAGGACCTGAACCGGCGCACGCACTGGAAGCGCGTGGCGGCGGTGCGGGTGGCGCTGCTCCTGCACGGCCCCAGGCTCGACAGCGGCGCCGGCAAGGACGCCGGCTACGCCCTGTTCGGGCCCGGCCATGCGTCGGCGCAGGCGGGCGGCGATCCGGGCACCTTGCTGGCCGAGCGGACGCTGGCGGGCAGGGAAGGGGCGCGCATGCGCAAGGTCTATAGCGCCACGGTGGCGCTGCCGGCAATGCCGGAGTGAGGGGCATGGAGACGACGATGCGAACGCAACCTGCGCGACAGGAAGAGTCCGGCGCCGCGCTGCTGACGGCCATGGTGCTGATGCTCGCGGTCCTGATGACCGGCCTGGCCGGCGCCCGCACCGCCCTGTATGGCGCCCGCGCCGCAGCGCACGAGCGCGACCGGCTGCTGGCCCTGCAGATGGCGGAAGCGGCGCTGGCCGATGCCGAGCGCGACATCGAAGGCGGCGCGAATCCGGCCACGGCGCGCGCCGCCGCCCTGGCGTCCGGGCTTGCGGCCGCGTTCGCGGACGCGTGCTCGGGAGGGGCGCCCTACGACGGCCTGTGCGCCGCCGAAGACGATGCCGAGGCGCATGCGCAACGCCTGGCCGACGACGACGGGCCGGCGGTACGCTACGGCAGCTTCACGGACCGCCGGCTGCCCGAAGGGGAGGAAGGGCTGAGCGTCGAGATGCCGCGCTACCTGATCGAACGCATGCCGGCGGCCGGCGCCGATCACCTGTACCGCATCAGCGCGCTCGGTTTCGGGTCCATGCCCTCGACCAGGGCGGCCTTGCAAACCTATTACCGCAAGCCTGCCGCCGCCGGAACGCACGGCAGGCGGGCGGGCTGGCGCGAGATCGGCAACTGGGCGGCGCTGGCGGATGCCGGCGGCCGGAACGCACAGGGAGGCGGGCCATGAGGCGCCGGGCAATGGGCTTCACCCTGGCCGAGCTGCTGATCGTCCTGGCCGTCATCGCCTTGCTCGGCGCCGTGGCCTACCCTTCGTATTCGCGCCAGATCATCAAGGCGCGCCGCATCGAGGCCCAGATGGCGCTGGTCGACACCATGCAGCGCCAGGAACAGTTCCGGGCGCAGCACCGCAGCTACCTGGCGTTCTCCGCGCAAGCGAACACGGAGGAAGCACGCCAGTTCAAGTGGTGGCTGGGCCGCGATGCCGCCGCCAGCGCCTACGAGATCGACGGCTATGCTTGTGCGGGCCGGGAGATCGAGGAATGCATCGAGCTGAGGGCGCGGCCCGGGACGGAAAACGTCGATGCGGGCTTCGCGGATCCCGAATGCGGTACGCTGACCTACAGCAGTACGGGGGCGCTGGGGGCGAGCGGCACTTCCGGGCGATGCTGGCCATGAGCGGAGGCTGCCTTGCGGACACGGTGCTGGCGCTGACGAACAGGACGGCGGCGTCGCGGCCCCACGGCGTGGACAAGCGCGCCGCCCTGGCGACGGGCTCCCGGAGCGGCAAGCGGCGTGAGCAGGGTTTCTCCCTGAGCGAGCTCGTCATTGTCCTCGCCATCGCCGCCATCGCGGCAGGCATGGCCGCCCCGAACCTGCACAGCCTGCTGCAGGCACAGCAGCTGCGTTCCGCGACAGGCGATCTGTTCGGCGCCGTCGCGCTCACGCGCGCCCAGGCCATCGCCCGCAACGAGACGGTGAAACTGGTCCCGAACGACGCTGCCGGCCGGGACTGGACCAGCGGCTGGACCGTCTTCGTCGACCGCGACGGCGACCGCCAGCCCGGCCCGGACGATGAAGTGCTCGCCGTCCACCCGCCGCTGCCCGCAGGCATGCAAGCCGACTTTTCCTTCACCTCCCCGGCGCCGCCGCACTACATCGCCTACAATGGCGCCGGGCGCAGCTGCAGCGACACGAATAGCGCGGCGGCGCGGCTGGGTAGCTTGTCGCTGTTTCACGGCGACCACATCCGTCGTATTAAAATCAACATGCTGGGCCGTGCGCGGAGCTGCAATCCGGCGCGCGAGCGCGGCTGCGATGGCGCGCAGGCGCCGCCCTGAAGGAAAGAGCAAGGTGACCGAGGATACCGTACAGATACGCAGCGACGCCGAAGGCATGGCCCTCGCCCTGGCGTGGGCCGCCAAGGGCATGTACATCACCGCCCCGAATCCGCGCATCGGCTGCGTGATCGTGCGCGACGGCGCCGTGATCGCCGCCGGCCACACCCAGCGCGCGGGCGGCCCGCATGCCGAGATCGTCGCCATGCGCGACGCCGCCGCCCGCGGCGTCGACGTGCGCGGCGCCACCGCCTACGTGACCCTGGAACCGTGCAGCCATTACGGCCGTACCCCGCCATGTTCGAACGCCCTGGTCGAGGCCGGGCTGGGCCGGGTCGTGGCCGCCATGGTCGACCCCAATCCGCTGGTGGCCGGGCGCGGCCTGGCGCAGCTGGAAGCCGCGGGTATCGCGGTGAGTTCCGGCGTGCTGGCCGACGAGGCAAACGAGCTCAACATTGGATTCTTCTCGCGCATGCGCCGCGGCCTGCCCTGGGTGCGCCTGAAAGTGGCCGCCAGCCTGGACGGCGCCACGGCGCTGGAGAGCGGCGAGAGCCAGTGGATCACCGGCCCCGAGGCGCGCGCCGACGGCCATGCCTGGCGCGCGCGGGCCCAGGCGATCCTGACCGGCATCGGCACCGTCAAGGCGGACGACCCGCGGCTCAACGTGCGCGGGGTCGAGACGCCGCTGCCGCCGCGCCGCGTGATCGTCGACAGCCGCCTTGAGATTGCGCTGGATGCCCGCATCCTGCAGGGTGAGCCGTGCTGGATCGTGGCCGCCGCGGCGCATCCGGAGAAGGAAGCCGCGCTGCGCGCCGCCGGCCATGAGCTCATCCATCTGCCCAACATGGCCGGCAAGGTCGACCTGCCGGCCCTGATGCGCGAGCTGGCCCGGCGCGAGATCAACGAAGTGCACGTCGAGGCGGGCGCCAAGCTGAATGCCTCGCTGCTGCGCGAAGGCTGCGTGGACGAGCTGCTGGTCTACCTGGCGCCGAGCCTGGTCGGGCCGGGCCAGGGCATGTTCGACCTGCCGCCGCTGGCGCGCCTGGCCGACAAGCGCGCGCTGCGCTTCCATGACGTGGCGCGGGTCGGGAACGACCTGCGTATCCTGGCCAGGTTCGCCGGCCAGGCCGAGAATACTGAAACCAACCTGAAGGAATAAGGCCGTATGTTTACTGGAATCGTCGCCGCAGTCGGCAACATCACTTCCGTCGCGCCGCTGGCGGGCGGCCTGGACGCGGGCGTGCGCCTCGCGATCGACGCCGGTCCGCTGCCGCTGGCGGACGTCGCCCTGGGCGACTCGATCGCCGTCAACGGCGCCTGCATGACCGTGGTCGAGAAGACCGACAAGAGCTTCACCGTGGACGTCTCGCGCGAAAGCCTGAACAAGACGGTGGGCCTGGACGTGCCGGGCGAAGTGAACCTGGAAAAGGCGCTGACCCTGGCCGAGCGCCTGGGCGGCCACCTGGTGTCGGGCCACGTCGACGGCCTGGGCATGGTGCACAGCTTCGAGCCGGTGGGCGAATCGCGCGAGCTCATCATCGACGCGCCCCACGAGCTGGGCAAGTTCCTGGCGTATAAAGGCTCGGTGGTGGTGAACGGCGTGTCGCTGACCGTGAACCGCGTCGAGGATCTCGATGCCGGGGCAGGGAAGCTGTGCCGCTTCTCGATCAACCTGATCCCGCACACGATCGAGGTCACGACCCTGAAGCACCTGCGCGCCGGTTCCAGGGTGAACCTGGAAATCGACCTGATCGCGCGCTACGTCGAGCGCATGCTGTCGGCCAAGGGCTGAACACCGGGGGCCCGGGCTCTTCGGGGCGCAGGATTGGCGCCCCCGCGGCCGGCGCGTTCAAATGAAGGATGAACGAAGGCGCCGCCTGTTCGTTGGCCGCTTGAGCCGGCCGACGCCCCTTCGGTCCGGTGGCCTCAGTTCCCCGTCCCCGCCGATGCGGCGACATGCGCCGCCGCCGGTTTCTCCGGATTGAGCACCACCTGCACGTAATTCGCCGTATCGATGTAACGCCGCGCCGCCGCCTGCACGTCCTGGGCGCCGAGCGCCTGCACCTGCCGTTCCACATCCAGGATCGAGGCCGGATCGGTCCCCTCGGTCAGCGCCGCCTGCAGGTTGGCCACCCAGTACCCGTTCTCGCGCAGCGAGCGCCGGTGATTCTGGATCCAGTTGGTCTTGACCTTTTCCATCTCCGCCGCGCTCGGCCCCTGTTCCTGCAGGCGCCGGATCTCGGCGAAGGTCGCCGCCAGCACCTTGTCCACGTGCTCGGGACCGGTCGGCAGGCTGATGCCGACCGAGTAGTTCCCGTACGGGATCTTGCTCAGCGCGCCGTTCGCGCCGCCGCCGTAAATCAGCGCCATCTGCTCGCGCAGCACCTCGATCAGGCGCAGGTTGAGCACCTCGACCAGCGCCGCCAGGCGCAGCTGTTGGCTTTCCGAGAACTCGGCCGGCCCGGTGAAATTCAGCGAGATCGTGCTCTTCTGTTCAAGCCCGCTGCGCACTTCGCGCTTGACCACGCCCGTGACCGGGCGCAGGCCCACATCGCGGTAGGCTACCGGAATGTCCGGCGTCGGCAGGCTGCCGAGGTAGGTCGCCAGCAGCGGACGGATCGCGTCCGCGTCGAAACTGCCCACCACGATGAAGCTCAGATCCTTGGCGCTGGAAAAGCGCTGCTGGAAGATCTCGATGCTGCGGTCGAGGTCGATCTTGGCGTAGTCGTCGGCCTCCAGGGTGCGCGGCGCGCGCGGATGGCCGTTGTACAGGGCGGACACCACCGCGTCGCCGAAGCGCTTGCCCGGCTGGCCGCTCTGGTTGCGCGCCAGCTCGGCCTGCTTGCCGACATAGGCGCGGAACAGGTCTTCGTCGCGCCTCACCGTCGAGAACTTTAGCCACAGCAGCTGCAGCATGGTCTCGATGTCCGAGGCCCCGGAGGCGCCCGCCACCAGGTCCGTGTAGCTGCCCAGGCCCACCGTCACGCCGGCGGCCTTGCCGGCCAGGATCTTGCGCATGTCCAGCGGCGAGAAGTCCTTCATGCCCATGCTGGCCACGATGGCGTTGGCGAAGCGCGCGTTGAGGATGTCCTGGTCGCCGAACAGGCTCTGGCCGCCGAAGCGCGCGGCGCTCAGCATCACCTGGTCGTTCATGAAGTCGGTGGGCTTGAGGATCACCTTGACGCCGTTCGACAGGGTCAGGTGGGTCAGCCCGAGCGCCTTGTCGTGGCGCTCGGCCACGATGCTGCCCGGCGCTGGCGGCTTGTCCATCAGGCGCGCGGCCACCGCCTTGTCGTCGTGCGGCAGGACTGGCTGGCGCGCGGCCTCGGCCACGGCCGCCAGCAGCTGGGCGCCGGTCGGCGCATCCGGCTTGTCCACGCCCGTGTACAGCACCAGCTTGCCCGAATCCGCTGGAATCGTGCGGCGCGCGTAGGCGTTCATCTCGTCGAGCGAAATGCCGGGCACCAGCTCGCGCACGTAGCGGTATTCGGTGTCGATGCCGGGAATCGCTTCGTGCTGCAGGAAGTTGCGGATGTATTCGGCCGCATAGGTGGCCGAGTCGCTCTTGGCGCGCTCGTTCCAGGCCTGCTCGTAGCTGCGCATCATGTTCTTCTTGGCCCGCTCCAGTTCCTGGGCGCCGAAGCCGTGCCGGCGCGCGCGTTCGTTTTCCTGCACCAGGGCGGCGATCGCCGGCGCCGCGCCGCGCGGGCCGAGGGCGGCGCTGGCGTTGTAGGAGTGGTAGCGCGGAGTGAGCTTGCCCAGGGCGCTGTTGGCGGCCAGGAAGGGCGGCTCGGGCTGCTGGGCCAGTGCGCTCAGGCGCTGGTTGAGCATGGCGCCGAACAGGGCCTGCACCAGCTCCTCGCGGTAGGCGCGGATGGTGCCGGGCTCGCGCACCGGCTGCAGCGGATAGCGGATCAGCACCGAATTGCCGCTCGCTTCATGGTCGAGCACCACCAGCGCCTCGGTGCCGGCGCGCGCGGGAATCGCGGCGTAGTCGCGGGCGCGCGGCTGCGCCGGATTCTTCAGGCGCGAGAAGTGCGACTTGATCAGGGACTCGGCCCGGGCCGGGTCGATGTCGCCGACCACCACCACGGCCATCAGGTCCGGCCGGTACCAGTCGCGGTAGAAGCGCTTGAGCGCCTCCGGCCGGAAGCCGCGCAGCACGTCCTCGCGCCCGATCGGCAGGCGCGCGGCGTATTTCGAGCCGTTGAAGATCTTCGGATAGATCTGCTTGCCCATGCGGTCCGACGCCCCTTTGCCCAGGCGCAGCTCCTCGAGCACGATGCCGCGCTCCTTGTCGATGGCATCCTGGTCGAAGCGCACGCCGTGCGCCCAGTCCTCCAGCACCTGGAAGGCCTTGGCGACGCTGTGCGGCTGGTCGGTCGGAATCGGCAGCACGTACACGGTCTCGTCGAACGAGGTATAGGCATTCAGGTCGGCGCCGTAGCCGACGCCGATCGACTGCAGGTAGGACACCAGTTCGTGCTTGCGGAAATGGGTGCTGCCGTTGAAGGCCATGTGCTCGACGAAGTGGGCCAGGCCGCGCTGGTCCTCGTCTTCCAGGATCGAGCCGGCCTTCACCACCAGGCGCAGTTCGAGCTTGCGCTCCGGGCGCGCGTTGCGCTGCACGTACCAGGTCAGGCCATTGGCCAGCTTGCCGACCTTGACCTGCGGCCCGACGGGAATGGGATCGTCCAGCCGCAGGGCGGGCGCGGCGGCGTGGGCCAGCGTGTGCGCGAACAGTAGCGCGGCCAGGCACAGGCCGCGCACGAAATTGTTGCTCATTGGGTTATCCCGGATGACATGGTCGCAGCATTCTACCCCGGCTCGGTGCGCCGGCAGGGGGCGCACGGCTGACTCTCCGGTCCACGCTATGCCGCCACCCGGCCCGCGGCCAGCAACTGGGCCATCTCGACGGCGGCGACCGGGCGGCTGTACAGGTAGCCCTGGAACACGTCGCAGCCGATGGTGCCGAGGAAGTCGCGCTGGCCGACCGTCTCCACGCCTTCGGCGACCACCGCCAGCGACAGGCCCTGGGCCAGGGCGATGGTCGCCTGGGCGATGGCGGCGCTGCGCTGCTCGGTGGTGATGTTGCGCACGAATGCCTGGTCGATCTTCAGCTTGTCGAGCGGGAAGCGCGACAGGTAGCGGAGCGAGGAGTAGCCGGTGCCGAAATCGTCCAGCGACAGCGACACGCCCATCGCGCGCAGCTCCGCCATCTGGGCTTCGACGGCGGTGGAGTCGCCCATCATGACGCTTTCGGTCAGTTCGACCTCGAGCCAGCGCGGCGCCAGGCCGCTGTCCTGCAGCGCGGCGCGCACCACCGTGGCCACGTTGCCGGCCTTGAACTGGCTGGCCGAGACGTTCACCGCGACGCGTACCGGCGCCAGGCCCGCGTTTTGCCAGGCGATGCTCTGGAAGCAGGCCTGGCGGATCACCCATTCGCCGATCGGCAGGATCAGGCCCGTCTCCTCCGCCAGCGGGATGAAGTCGGCCGGCGAGACCTGGCCGATCTCGTCGCTGCGCCAGCGCAGCAGCGCTTCCATGCCGACCACGCGGTCTTCGATGCGCGAGATCTGCGGCTGGTAGTGCAGGGCCAGTTCCTCGCGCTCGATGGCGTGCCGCAGGCGGGTTTCGAGCGCCAGCCAGCGCAGCGCCTCGGCGTTGATCTCGCCCTTGTAGAAGCGGAAGCCGTTGCGGCCGGACTGCTTCATGCTGCCCAGCGCCGCGTCGGCGGCCTTGAGCAGTTCGCCCGGGGCGCCGCCGTCGCGCGGGAAGATGCTGATGCCGGCGCTGCCGGTGATGATGACGTCATGGCCGCCCACCGTGTGCGGCTGGGCGATGGCGTCGATCAGGCGCCGCGCGCAGTGGATGATGGCGTCGGTGTCCGAGCAGCCGTTGACGATCATGACGAATTCGTCGCCCGACAGGCGCGCCACGGTGTCGGTCGGTCCGGCCACCTCGCTGGCGCGCCGGCCCACTTCGCGCAGCACTGCGTCGCCGGCGGCGTGCCCGAGGCTGTCGTTGATGCGCGACAGGCGGTCGACGTTCAGCAGCAGCAGGGCGACCTGGCCGCTGCTCTGGCGCGCCTGGGCCAGCGCCTGCTGCAGGCGGTCGTTGAACAGCGAGCGGTTGGGCAGCAGGGTCAGCGCGTCATGGTTGCTCAGGAAGTCGAGCTGGTGGTGGGCGGCCTTGAGCGCCGACATGTCGGTGGACACCGAGACGTAGGCGGTCAGCTTGCCCTTGTCGTTGCGCACCGCGCTGATGCTGGTGCGTTCGGGATAGACTTCGCCGTTCTTGCGGCGGTTCCACAACTCGCCGCGCCACTGGCCGTCCTTTTCCAGGCAGCTCCACATGGCCTTGTAGAAGTCCCCGTTGTGGCGCCCGGAGCGCAGGATGCGCGGGTTCTGGCCCATCACCTCGGCCTCGGTGTAGCCGCTGATCTGTTCGAAGGCGGGATTGACGGCCACGATATTGGCGTTCGCGTCCGTCATCATGATCGCTTCCTGGGTGCTGTCGAACACCTGGCGCGCCAGTTCGAGCCGGTGCTCGCTGTCGCGCAGCGCGGCGTCGGCCTCGGCGCGCGCGATCGCTTCCAGCTGGAGCTGGGCGGCGTGGCGCTGCACCACCTCGTACAGGTTCAGGTTCTCGCAGGCCACCGCCAGCTGGGCCGCCAGGGCGGCGGCCCAGCTTTCTTCTTCATCCGAGAAGGCCGCTGCGCCGGGCCGGCGGCCGCAATACAGCCAGCCGTGCGGGTGGCGCAGGTCGTGCACCTGCAGGCCGAGCAGGTGGCCCAACGGCGGGTGGCCGGCGGGCAGGCCGTCGAGCAGGGCGTCGCCCGCGGACAGCCGCAGTGGCGCGCGGGCGCGCAGCAGCGCGCCCGGAAGGCGCGTTTCGTCCAGCGCCAGGTCCGCCAGCAGGGCGCCGTCGACGCCCTGGGTGGCGAGATGGCGCACGCCGCGCTCGGTGCTCTCCAGCAGGCACAGGGCGGCGACGTCCGCATCCAGCACCCGCCGCGCGGCGTCGAGGAAGGCCGCCGCCAGCGCTTCGACGCGGCGCTCGCCGACCTGGGCCAGGCAGACCCGTTCCAGTTCGGACAGGCGCGCGCACAGGGCGCCAGGCATGCCGGGAACGCGCTCGCCCGCCCCAGGCAGGGGCCTGGCGGGCGCGCCCGCGTGCACACCCAGTTCGGCGCTGACCGCTTCCAGGATCTGGTGGGCGTCGGCCGGTTTGCTCAGCACCGTGGAGACGCCGCAGCGCTCGGCCATCGCCACCGTTTCGTGCTCGGCGTACACGGCCGAAAAGAAGATCACCCTGGTCGCGGCCAGAGCCGGATCGGCGCGCAGCTGCTGGACGAACTCGTAGCCGTCCATGGTGGGCATCAGGATGTCGGTGATGATCAGGTCGGGATGGTCGCTCCGCGTCAGGGCCAGGGCCTGGGCGCCGTCTTCGGCCTCCAGCAGGCGATGGCCTGTGTGGCCGAGCAGGGCGCACAGGAAGGCGCGGTTGCTCGGCCGATCGTCGACGATCAGGATCGTGGCCATCAGCGCCGCCCTCTCGCAAGGAGGGCGGTGCTGGCGCTGGAATATGGAACAGCCATCATTGGCAACTCCGTGGCAACTCCGACGGGAGGGCGGCCATGCGTCTTCGTGTGCGAACGGCCGCGATGTCTTTATCATAATCGAGTCGCGCTCAGGCACGCTAGGATGTTGCGCGCAGAACTTTAAAAAGTAACAATTCGCTGTTGGTAAGCGAGCATCTGTTGCATATTGACAACCCATAGCGGGGCCGCAGCGGTATCGCGGCGGCGCATCGCCGGCAGTCCTGGGGGCAAACCCGGTTGAAAGCCTGCAAATCCTTTAAAATAGCGGATTACGCATAACCGTCCCGATTCAAGGAATCCGCATGTCTATCTCCAGCACCGAGGAAATCGTTGCCGAACTTCGCGCCGGCCGCATGGTCATTCTGGTCGACGAAGAGGACCGCGAAAATGAAGGCGACCTCGTGCTCGCCGCCGATTTCGTCACTCCCGAAGCGATCAACTTCATGATCCGCCACGCGCGCGGCCTGGTGTGCCTGACCCTGACCGAAGAGCGCTGCGACGAGCTGGCGCTGCCGATGATGACCTCGAAGAACGGCACCTCGTTCGGGACCAATTTCACCGTGTCGATCGAAGCGGCCGAAGGCGTCACCACCGGCATCTCGGCGGCCGACCGCGCGCGCACCATCCAGGTGGCCGTCAACAAGGGCACCACCCCGGACGACCTGGTGCAGCCTGGCCACATCTTCCCGCTGCGCGCCCAGAAGGGCGGCGTGCTGATGCGCGCCGGCC